>NZ_CM001976.1:3389262-3614131 GCF_000406145.1 Dickeya dadantii NCPPB 898
ATCAGTGCGAGATGAAGGATTTTCCGGCGTCAAAAACTGTGCTGAGGCGAGCGACTTCGCCGGGTGAGCGGCATGGATGCCGCGAAAGCCCGTGCCGTGCCGGGAGCACGTCATGGGCGGCCCGAACAGCGAAGTCGAACGCCGAAGGAACCGCGCAGCGGCACACCATTTTGCAACGCAAAATGGAACAGCGCTTGCGCTGGCCCGCAAGGGTGAACCCGTCAGGGTTCATAATTTAGCACCCAGCCAGTGGTCAAGGAGAGGCGGCGTTTGAGTAACCGTGTTGCCAGTCAAGTATTTCAACTGGCTACCGCCCCATAATCCCTGTCATATCGTTGCTGCGTATGCAGCACGCCATAACACAGATGGACCAGTTTCCTCATCGCCGCCCCTATCCGCCAGCATCTTTGCCTTGCCTTTTAGCAACAGTCGCTCGTATTGCGCCTTCACATGACGATTGTGACTGATGGCCGCTATTGCTCCCATATACAGTTTTGCCCTGATAGCAGGCGGCCCTATTTTCGACAACCTCGCTCTGCCACGTACCGAGGTTCCCGAGCGACGCTCTACCGGGATAACCCCCAGACTACGCCGCCACCTGTTCCGCGCTCCTGAAGTTACTGCCCCTGATGGTGGCCAACATATTCCATCCGATTTGGTCTCCAACACCATCTATCGATTTCAGGAGTTTCAGGTCATTTTTCAGTCCGGGATGTTTGTCGATGTGGTCTTCTATCAGTCGTTCAATGCGCTCCAGTTCACCCTTTACGTGCTGCACCATCGACTCCAGCGATGTCACCACTTCTTCCGTCGTCAGTGTGGCGTTTAACGTGCTCAGCCGGTTTTCCAGGCGCTGTTTATCACCCAGCAGACTATCCCTGTGCTGCAGTAATGCCCTGAGTTTCCTTATTTCCGGCGAAGGAGGAGTCCAGCCCTCCGGCTGTCTCAGACAGCCATAACAGGCCAGCACACAGGCATCCACTTTATCCGTCTTCGTGAGAATCCCCATCCCCCTGGCAAACTCACGCAACCGATGAGGGTTTATCACGGATACGGCAATACCTGACTGATGAAGACCATAAGCGAGGTGTTCGTGATAAACCCCCGTGGCTTCCATGATGATATGGGCCTGACTCGGCTCACATTTTTGTCGCGTCAACCATTCAGCCAACGCCTGAACGGCGTTGGGGCCATTGGGTAACGTTTTCGTCTTCCGTTTACCTTTAATGCCATCAGCTAACAAACACACATCGACGACACGCTTACTGATATCAATACCAACGTAATACATAATGATGTCCCCCTTTCACTGAAGCCATCACGCCCGTTCCGCTTGTACATTCAGAGTCAGTGCTCTGGGTAACCGTTCAATGTTAATGCTGGCGTGAAAGGTGAAACAGAGGGTTTAAACTCAACCGCAAGGTTTATAGCCCTGGCTCTCCTTCGAAGCTCACTCTGTTTCATGTCGTGATAGCTAATCACGACATGAGCAAGATACAAGCCTCTCCTTGTCGTGCGTGCGATGAAATGGCAAAGAAACAACGAACGTTTATCACGCACGAAACTTTACCCACTGACCTGGCAAACTTCACCGCTTATAAAACAACACGGCTGTTTGTTAACAGCCCCAACCGACATTACACCATTTACAGCCTGCGTATATATCCGTCAGGCGGCATTCAAACCGATAAAACCATAATACTGAGACGGCCCGGTTACCGCCTCGGCACCGGCCTGTTTCAAGGTTTCCAGCACGTCCTCGCCGGAAACGTGGAACTGCCATGCCCGGCTGAGCCCCGCTTCGGCATGCTCTTCAGCGCTGAATTGCCCGGCCAGTTCCAGCGCCGACGTAAAGGCCGTCATGTCCGGCAGATAGGCGGTGAAACCATCACCTTTCAGCGCGCTAGTCGCGATCCCCAGCCAGTTGCAAATCGACGCTTTAAAGTAGATATCCTCGCGGTCCGCCTGCCGGGAGCGTTCGATCAACGCCTGCGTTTCACTATCCACCAGCCGGTCCGAGACAATCAGCGTGTCCCCTTGCTGCCAGGCTTCCGGCGGGCAGTCTTTGTTAGCCTGCCGCAACGAAATATGCGGGTTGATCTCCATCGGGTAAATGCGGCACACCAGCGGGCGCCGATCATAGATCCGACAGCGCAGATCCTCATCCAGATGCCGGCAGGAGTCAGGGTTGTACGCCGCGAAAGTGATCGCGATAAACGCTCGGGTTTCGCCGCTGATCACATCACAGGAACGCGACTGGGCATGCTGGCGCTGTTCCGGTGGTACGCCGATGCCATTTTGCAAAAACCCTTCAGCCAGAATGATGATTTGCCCACCGTCCGACGCCCATTTTCACGGGCTTCAGACAGTGTCAGGGGTACATGGTGCCCCATGCAGCATTTGCCGCACCCCACACAGGAAAACGTTGTATCCATTGATGATCGACTCTTATTTAAACGACACGCGCAAATCAGGAATAAAACCGGCAGAACTGAAAGCGTTGCCTGAATTCCGTATTAATGTTCAGGATTTCGTAAAGATAACGTCAATATAACGTCAATGAACGATATTTTGATAAATTTACAAACCACCGTCTACCAGACTGTCGTGGGTCGCTGATCAACCGGATGAATCCGTATGGTCATGAGGAAGTCCGGCCATGAGCCACGCGTGTCGGCATCACAGTTGTCTATACAGGACTGGTCGTTGTTCGCTACACTGCGCTCATCTGTTGCCTTTGAGGATGACGCCTTGACCGACCTGCAAACCGCCTCCCAACTTGCCGCCGCCATGAGCGATACCCCCGCGCCGATCTACCAGCGGGTAAAACAGGCGATTATCAGCCAGATTCGCAGCGGCGCCTGGCAGTCGCATCAGCGGGTGCCGTCGGAAAGCGAACTGGTGAATGAACTGGGCGTCAGCCGGATGACCATCAACCGGGCGTTACGGGAGCTGACCAGCGAAGGGTTTCTGGTGCGGATGCAGGGCGTAGGCACCTTTGTGGCGGAACAGAAGGCGCACACCGCGATGCTGGAAGTGCACAACATCGCCGATGAAATCGCCGCCCGCGGCCACCGTCACAGCAGCCGGGTGCTGGTGCTGGAAACCCTCAGCGCCGATGGCGATCAGGCCGCCCAGTTGGATATCGCTCCCGGCCAGCCGCTGTTTCACTCGCAAATCGTACATTATGAAAACGACGTGCCGGTACAACTGGAAATCCGTTACGTCAACCCACAGGTGGCGCCGGACTACCTGCAACAGGATTTTACCTTTGATACGCCGCACAGCTACCTGAGCCGGGTAGCACCGCTGACCGCCGGCGAGCATCGGGTGGAAGCGGTCGCCGCCGAAGCGCGTCAGCGCGACCTGCTGGCGCTGGGCGAACAGGAACCCTGCCTGCTGATCCGCCGCCGCACCTGGCACGGCTCACGGGTCGTCACCGCCGCGCGTCTGTTTTATCCCGGCTCCCGCTATCAGCTATTCGGGCGTTTCTGATGGATGCATTCCCCTTTGCCCGTTCGGACAAGGGGGCGCGGTTTCCTCACCTAGTCTTGCCAGGAGAAATCCTGGCCCCGCAGCACCTGCACCGCACAGGCGATATCCGGCGCCAGCCAGCGATCCTCCTGCCAGGCAGCAACGTGCCGACGCAACGCTTGCCAGGCCCGGTGCGTTCCGGTTCCGGCGTTCTCCGGGCCGAGAAACTCCAGCGCCTGCGCCGCCAGCAGATATTCGATAGCCAGCACGTGCCAGACGTTTTCGGTCAGCTTCAGCAATTTGAGCGCCGCCGGGGTGCCCATGCTGAGGTGATCTTCCTGCAAGCCGGAGGTGACAAAATTATCCACCACGGCGGGCTGCGCCAGTTGGCGGTTCTCTCCGCACAGCGACGCCGCCACATACTGGGCGATCATCATGCCGGAATTCACCCCCGGCTGGGCAACCAGAAACGGCGGCAAGCCGCTCACCAGCGGATTGATCAACCGATCAAGCCGCCGTTCCGCCACCCCGGCCAGCTCGCATAACGCCAGCGCCAGACTGTCCGCCGCCAGCGCCACCGCTTCGCCATGCGGATTCGCCTGCGACACCACTCGCCACAGTTCCGGCGTACCCAGCACCAGCGGATTGTCGGTGGCGGCATTCAGTTCCATCTCGATGCGCTGCGCCGACGACGCAAACTGATCGCGGCAGGCGCCGTGAATTTGCGGGATGGAACGCAGGCTCAGCGCATCCTGCGTGCGGATGCCTTCACTCTCGGCGATGATCCGGCTCCCGGCCAACAAGGCGCGCAAACGCTGCCCGACCTGCTGAATGCCCGCGCTCGGTTTCAGCGCCAGCACCTCGGCGTCAAACGCCACCACCTGCCCGCGCAGCGCCTCAAAACTCATCGCGCCGGTCACATCGGCCCAGTCCAACTGCCGCGCGGCGTCATCCAACGCCAGACAAGCCAGCCCGGTCATGCACGGCGTACCGTTGACCAGCGATAAGCCGTCTTTCGCCCCCAGCGTCACCGGCGTGAGGCCAATGTGTTGCAACGCCTCCTGCGCCGGCAGCACTTGCCCGTGCAGTTCCATCTCGCCGATGCCGATCAGCGCCAGCCCGACGTGCGCCATATGGGTGAGATACCCGACCGAGCCTTGCGACGGCACGCACGGCGTAGCGCCCTGATTCAGCAGCGTCAGCAGCGCCTGCACGATCGCCGGCTGAATCCCGGACTTGCCGTGGCTGTAATTGGCGATCGCCGCGCACAGGATGGCGCGGGTCTGTTCAACGGACAGCCGCGGCCCCACGCCGCAAGCGTGACTCAGCAAGGTATTGCGCGACAGCCGCGCCAGATCCGCCGTCGGCAGAGTGACATTGCATAACGCGCCCAGCCCGGTATTCACCCCATAGGCCAGCGTTTCACTGGCCACGATCTGCTCCACAATGCGCCGCGACTGATCCATACGGCGCCAGGCCGCGTCGCTCAGACTCAGGCGCGCGCCGTAACGAGCCACCTGCACCAGTTCGCGCCATGCCAGCGGCCCGTCGCCCCAGCACACTTCAGTGTTCATACCCTTGCCTTCCTATACCGTCTGGTGACTGGCGATGAATTGTTGAAAACGCGGCGAGCTTTCGCCGCCAAACATGGCGTCGGGCGTCCCCTCGCAGTCAATCCGCCCCTGATGCATGAACACCACCCGGCTGGACACGTGGCGGGCAAACCCCATTTCATGGGTGACCACCAGCATCGTGCGCCCTTCTTCGGCCAGCCCGCGCATCACCTTCAGCACGTCGCCGACCAGTTCCGGGTCCAGCGCCGAGGTCGGCTCATCGAACAGCATGACTTCAGGTTCCATCGACAGCGCCCGGGCAATCGCCACCCGCTGCTGCTGGCCGCCGGAGAGCTGCGCCGGATAAAAATGCCGCCGCTCATACAACCCGACTTTCGCCAGCAGGGCTTCGGCCTGCCCGACACATTCGGCACGTGAGCGCCCGAGGATATGCTGCGGCCCTTCGATGACGTTCTGCATGACAGTCATATGGCTCCACAGGTTGAAATTCTGGAACACCATGCCCAGCCGGGCGCGCAGCCGCTCAACCTGACGGCGGTCGGCCGCGACCTGATGGCCCTGCTTGTGGCGCTTCATCAGGATCATTTCGCCGCTGACGGCGACCGTGCCGGCATCCGGCGTCTCCAGCAGATTGATGCAACGCAAAAAAGTGCTCTTACCCGACCCACTGGCGCCCAGCAGCGAAATCACCTCGCCTTTGCGCGCATCCAGCGAGATCCCCTTAAGCACTTCAAGCGCACCGAATGATTTACGGATATCGATCATCGATAAGGTTATGGGGGCGGTTTTATTCATGCTCTCTCCCGGAAGACGCCGGCACAGCGGCCAGATTTGGCGATAAGGTGCGTTCCAGCCAGGCAAATACCCTGACAATAATGAAATTCAGCAACAGGTAGATCAGCGCGGCGCAGGCAAACACTTCCAGCGTGCGGTAAGTGCGCTGAATGATCTGTTGCGCCACGCCGGTGACATCCCATACCGTGACCAAACTGGCCAGCGCGGTGGATTTGATCAGCAAAATCGCCTCGGTCGACCAGGCAGGCAGCGCATGGCGCAGGGCGACCGGCGCAATGATGCGGCGCAGCAGCAGCCAGCGCGACATGCCGCACGCCAGACCCGCTTCAATCTGCCCGGCTGGAATCGATAACAGCGCGCCGCGCAGAATTTCCGCCGTATAACCGGCGGTGCACAACGCCAGCGCCACCACCGCGCAACTGAATGGATCGCGCAGCACCGGCCAGAACAGGCTGTCGCGCACCACGCTGAACTGCCCCAGTCCGTAATAGATCAGAAATAGCTGAATCAGCAGCGGCGTGCCGCGAAAGATCAGCATATAAAGACGGGCAAACCCGCTCAGCGGCCAGACACCGCTGACCCGCATCGCCACCAGCAGCACCGAGAGCGTCGCGCCCAGGGCGAACGAGGAAAAAAACAGCCCCAGCGTTACCGGCAGCGCCGACAGTAACCGCAGGAACGTCTGAGTCAGAAAGGCGATATCGATCATGACGGCTCCTGCATCGTCTTGCGGTGATAAGGCTGGGACAAGGTTTGCTCCAGCCGGGCAAACGCGGTATTGGAAAACACGGTCAGGATCAGATAGATCGCCGCGCCGGCGAGGTAAAACAGGAAATAGTCGCGGGTCGAACCGGCCGCCATCTGGCTGGCGCGCATCAGTTCGACAATGCCGGTGACCGACACCAGCGCCGAATCCTTCAGGCTCATCTGCCAGACGTTGGACAGCCCCGGCAGGGCAAAGCGCATCACCTGCGGCAACAAGATTCGTACCCCGATGCGCCAGCGCGACATGCCGATGGCGCGGGCGGCTTCCAGTTCGCCGCTATTCACGGCCAGACGCGCCGCGCGGTACACTTCGCCCTGATACGAGGCCGAAATCAGGCCAATCGCCAGCGCGCCGATCAGGAAAGGCGGCAGTTCGAGAAACCCGTCGGCCCCAAACCAGCGCCCGACCTGCGTGAGCACGCCGGAGCCGCCAAAATAAAACAGATAAATGATCAGCAGTTCCGGGATGCCGCGAAATACGATGGAATAGGTTTCCCCGGCCACGCGCCAGACCCGGCGCGTGGACAGTTTGGCCGCGGCAACCGCCGCGCCGACCCATGCGCCAATGAGCAGCGCTACCGTCGTCAGACACAACGTGGTCAGCGCGGCCATCGCCAGCAGGCTTCCCCACCCCTGATCACTGAAACCTAACAGGGTCAGCATACCGTTTCCTCAATCTCAGGGAGTGACGTCCGTTTTGAACCATTTCTCACTGAGCGTTTTCACCGTTCCGTCCGCCAGCGCGGTTTTAATCGCCGCATCAAATTTTGCCTTCAGCTCCGGATCGCTTTTACGAAAGCCCAGCGCTTCCCCTTCACCCCAGATAGGCCCGGTCAGTTGCGGACCGCCTAACGTCAGGTTGTTGTTTTCCGGTTTGCTGAGGATGGAATTGGCAAAGGTAACATCGTCAAACACCGCATCGATGCGCCCCGCCTGCAAATCCAGAATGGCATCGGCGGACGCGGTGTATTCACGCACGGTGGCGACATCCCGGAAGTAGCTGTCGATGAAAGGCGTATAAACGGTGCCGGAGGCAATGCCGATGGTTTTGCCTTGCAACGCGCCGCGCAGGCCGGCTACCGCCGGTTTAATCTGGGCGGGATCATTCGCCAGTTTGATCATCGCCTTGTCGGCTTCGACCGGCAGCGCCAGCTTACCCTTGACGGTAATAAAACTGGCTGGCGTCGATGCGTAGGGCAGGGAGAAATCCACTACCTGTTTGCGCTCCGGGGTAATCACGATGGCATCCATCATCACGTCGAACTTGCCGGCCTGCAGACCGGCGATCATGCCGTCCCAGTTTTGCACCACCAGCTTGCACTGGATGTTCATCCGCTGGCACAGGATCGTCATCAGTTCCGGTTCAAACCCGCCCAGCTTGCCGCCCGGCAAGGTCAGGTTCCAGGGTTCGTAGCTGCCTTCCGTCGCGATAGTCACCGACTTCCACTCTTTAGCCTGCGCCCCTGCGCAGAACGCCGCCGCCGCGCTCACAACACATACCGCCATCATCGATCGAAAAAGTGTGTTCTTCTTCATGCCTTCCCCCTGATGTTTCACCGTCAAAGTAATTACATGTATATACAACATCAAATAAGCAGCAAAATTCAGGCCATGATTTCAATCACCTGCCAAATCAGGCCCGGTAGCGGTTATCAGGGCATAGCAAAGCATCAGAAAAGGATATTCGGGGGTGCACCGCACAACCGCGGTGCACAATGATCGTGCAACAGGATGATGCACAAAGCAGATTATCGTGCGTGAATCGTCGTCAGCAGCAGCGCGGCATGGTCATCATCAGGCGTCCAACGCACGTCCGAAGATCGCCACCAGCCGCCCTCCCCGGCAGCCAGTCGGTATGCGCCAGAGCGCCAGTGCCCCGCCAATACGTACGCCACGCCGTCCGTATCCGGCGTCTGCACCGTCGTGCCATTGACTACCGCTACCTCTGCCCGATAACGACGGCGATCGACCATGATATTGAAGTCCAGACTGACGTCGCCGCATAGCTGCGCCGCGATCGCCAGCTCGCCGGCGAAGGTGAACGGCTGATGCAGCGTCAGCCGGTGTCGCCAGCCTTCGCCGCACAGATCCACGCCATCGCCGGACAGCAGGGTGATCACCCGGTCCACGCCGGGAAAACAGGAAAAATCGCCATCGCGTTCGATCGTAGCGATACTGGCACGCCAGGCAAAATCGCCGTCGGGTTCATCCGACGGTATCCGGCAGATTTCACGGGTTTCACCGCCGCCGTTTTTCCAGCGACTGACCGGCAAGGTATTCAGGCTGAAGATTTGCATCACATCACCGCCTGCAATGTTTTCATGACGTCGATAAACCGGGCGTCGACCTCCTCGTCCAGCGCGTGCCGCCCGTCTTCGATCACCGGTTTGCCCGCCACCCACACATCGCGGATCTGTTGACGATCGCCGGCAAACAGCCAGCGGTTGAGCAGGCTGTCGTCAGGGAGCGCGCTTAGCAGAGCGTCTTCGCGCAGCACCAGCCAGTCGGCGCGCCAGCCGGCGCTCAGTTCGCCGACCGGCACCCGGCAGGCCTGTGCGCCGCCCTGTAACGCCTGACGATACAGCAGGCTGCCGACCGCCGGTTGCTGCGCCGTCGCCACCCGGTTACGACGGCGATCGCGCAGGCGCTGACCGTATTCCAGCCAGCGCAGTTCCTCCACCACATTCAGCGACACATGACTGTCGGAACCGATGCCCCAGCGCCCGCCCTGCGCCACGTAACGGTCGAGCGGGAAAATACCGTCGCCCAGATTGGCTTCGGTAGTCGGGCATAGTCCGGCCACCGCCAGGCTACCGGCCAGCCGACTCAGTTCCTGTTCATCCAAATGCGTGGCATGCACCAGACACCAGCGGGCATCCACCGCAAACCGGTTGAACAGCCACTGCACCGGGCGTTCGCCGCTCCAGGCCAGGCAATCGTCCACCTCTTTTTGCTGTTCGGCGATATGGATATGCACCGGCAGGCTGCTGTCGGTCGCTTCCAGCACATCTTCCATCTGGTTCTGGCTGACCGCGCGCAACGAATGGAAACACAGCCCGTGATTGAGCAACGGATAGGTCTGAATCAGCGCCGCCAGCGTTTCCTGCTGGCGCAGGTAGTGATCCACATCCTGAATAAACCGCGCCTGCCCCGGCTGCGGCGGCTGCGCGCCGAATCCGCTGTAGCTGTAAAGCACCGGCAGCAGGGTCTGGCCGATGCCGACCCGCTGCGCCGCCGCCAGCACATGGCGCAACATGTCATGCTGACGGTACGGTTTGCCGTGCGGGTCGTGGTGCAGATAATGAAATTCCGCCACCTGGCTGTAACCGCCCTTGAGCATATCGATATACAGCCGGGTGGCGATCGCCCCCACCTGCTCCGGCGTCAGATTCGCGACCATGCGGTACATCAGGTCACGCCAGGTCCAGAAACTGTCCTGCGGGTGACCAGCCACCTCCGCCAGCCCGGCCATCGCGCGCTGAAAAGCGTGCGAATGCAGGTTGACCACCGTCGGCAGCACAATACCGGTTAGCCGCTGTGCGCCTTCCGGCGCGGCATTCGGCGTGACGGATTGCAAATACCCCAGTTCATCCACTTCCAGACGCACATTGCGCGCCATTCCCTGCGGCAGCAACGCGCGCGTGGCAAAATAAACGGACATAGCGACATCCTGTTGGTGATCATCGTTGGCAATATTGTATAGACATATCTATACACCAAAGTGAGCTACGCATGACATAAGGCTTTTTTATTGCGCATTTTTTATTGTGCATGAGAGAAACCGGTTAACTGCCGGTACTGTGACGGAGAAAGTGAATAAGAAATTCCTATTCCGTCACAGCTTGCTGAAATCCTGCGGTGGGGCGTATAACTTGTCTATACAAGACTATACCCATCATAATTCGAGTTACAGGTGCGTGGCGTTATTCAACACGCCAGCGTGCCGTCCGGCAAATCGAATTATCTTGGTTATATAACAAGGAAATACAGCATGACGATAGCCTGTGACAGTTTGTGGCTGGGCGCCGATCTGGTCACCCTGCGCGGCGGCCGCTATCAGGTGATTGAGGATGGCGCGCTGGCCGTTACCGCCGGGCGCATCGTCTGGCTGGGCGCGCGGCACGCCTTGCCCGCTATCGCGCCGTCGCGCGTCACCGATTTTGGCGGCGGCATCATTACGCCCGGTTTTATCGACTGCCATACCCATCTGGTGTTCGGCGGCGATCGCAGCGGCGAATTCGAACAACGCCTCAACGGCGTCAGCTATGCCGATATCGCCGCGGCGGGCGGTGGCATTCTGTCCACCGTCAACGCCACCCGGCAGGCGGATCACGACAGCCTGCTCGCCTCGGCGCTCGCGCGTTTGCGGCCGTTGCTGGCCGAAGGCGTCACCACGCTGGAGATCAAGTCCGGCTACGGGCTGGATGTGGACAGCGAGCTGAAAATGCTGCGGGTGATCCGCGAACTGGGGCGGCAACAGCCGGTGCACATCATCTCCACCTGTCTGGCCGCCCACGCCATCCCGCCGGAATTCAGGCAGCAGCCGGAAGCGTGGATCGATCTCGTCTGCCACGAACTGTTGCCCGCGGTGGTCAACGAAGGGCTGGCTGACGCCGTTGACGCCTTCTGCGAACACCTGGCGTTCAGTCCGGCGCAGGTAGAACGGCTGTTTCAGGCGGCGCAAACGCATCAGTTGCCGGTCAAACTGCATGCCGAACAACTCTCATCGCTGCACGGCAGTGCGCTGGCCGCGCGCTTTCAGGCGCTGTCCGCCGATCATCTGGAATACGCTACCGAACAGGACGTGGCGGCGATGGCCGCGGCGGGAACGGTGGCGGTGCTGCTGCCCGGCGCCTATTACCTGCTGCGGGAAACCCAATGCCCACCGGTCGACCTGTTCCGCCGCTACGGCGTACCGATGGCGATCGCCAGCGATTGCAACCCCGGCACCTCGCCCGCGCTGTCGCTGCGGTTGATGCTGAACATGGCCTGCACCCTGTTCCGGCTGACGCCGGAAGAAGCGCTGGCCGGCGTCACGTTGCACGCGGCCCGCGCGCTGGGGCTGGAACAGAGCCACGGCTCGCTGGAAACCGGCAAGGTGGCGGATTTCGTGCACTGGCCGCTGGCGCGCCCGGCGGAACTGGTTTACTGGCTGGGCGGTCAACTACCCTGCACCACGATTTTTCGCGGAGAACAACGTCCATGACCCCGTTTACGTTTATCGAGGGCGACAGCCCGCTGCTGCTCAGCATTCCCCACGCCGGCACCGACCTGACGCCGGAGGTAGCTGGCGGGCTCAGCCCCGCCGCGCGTCCACTGTCGGATACCGACTGGCATATCCCGCAGTTGTACGACTTTGCCCGCGAGCTGGGCGCCAGTGTGCTGGCAGCTAACTATTCGCGTTTTGTCATCGACCTGAACCGCCCGGCCGACGATCAGCCGCTGTACACCACCGCCACCACCGGCCTGTTCCCGGACGTGCTGTTCGACGGCACCCCGGCGTTCATTCCCGGCCACGCGCCGTCGGAAGCGGTGCGCGCCGGTTATCTGCGCGATATCTGGCAACCTTATCACCAGACGCTGCAACAGCAGCTGGCGCGCATCAAACAGCGTTACGGTTATGCGCTGCTGTTCGACGCCCACTCCATCGCTTCGCGTATTCCACGTTTATTTGACGGCCAGTTGCCGGACTTGAACCTCGGCACCAACGGCGGTCTCAGTTGCGCGCCCGCCATTGAATCGGCGCTGCTGGAAGCCTGCCAGTCGCAATACCGCTGGAGCTGGGTAATAAACGGCCGCTTCCGCGGCGGCCATATCACCCGCGCCTACGGTCAGCCGGAGCAGCATCAGCACGCGCTGCAGTTGGAGCTGGCGCAGTGCAACTACATGAGCGAACAGGCGCCGTTCGCCTGGCAACCGGCCAAGGCACGGGAACTGCAACCGATGCTGGAGCGCATCGTGCACACCTTTATGGACGCAGCGGCCAGGCTGTATCAGCGTTGACCGCCGGTTTATCAGAGAGGCAGGCCGACCCGGACATCGCCGCCATCGGCCACCACAAAGCGATCGACGGTGCCTTTCATGTCGCCGGCCTGCCTGTCGAGCAACTGACTGGCGGTGGCCGCCTCTGACACCAACGCCGCATTCTGCTGCGTCACCTGTTCCAGCTGATTTAGCGCCAGGTGCACCTGATCCACGCCAAGCGACTGCTCCCGCGCCGCGGTGGCGATATCGCTGACAAAATCCCGTACCTGCGACGTGCTGGTCATGATCTGCTTCATGGTTTCGCTGCTGCGCGAAACCAGCGTAACGCCGGCATGCACCTGGTCAATGCTGGTGGAAATCAGCTCCCTGATGCGCTGCGACTCGCCGGCGCTGCGCTGCGCCAGGTTGCGTACCTCGGTCGCCACCACGGCAAACCCGCGACCTTGCTCGCCCGCCCGGGCCGCCTCCACCGACGCATTGAGCGCCAGCAGGTTGGTCTGAAACGCGATGGCGTCAATCGCCGCGGTGATTTGCGACATCTGCTCGCTGGACTGACGAATCTGCGCCATCGCTTCGCTAGCCTGCAACGTGACCTGATCGGCCGCGCCAATCTGCGCTTCCATGGTGTTCATCAGTTCCGATGCCTGAGCGGCGTAGTCAGCGGTCTGTTTTACCGCCACGGTAATCTGTTCCATGCTGCTGGCGGTTTGCACCAGCGATGCCGCCTGTTCGTCGGTCCGCTGCGCCAGATCCTGATTACCTTGTGCGATGTCATTGCTGGCGCGCTCCACTAACCCCGCGCTTTGCTTAATGGTGCACACCACATGCTCGATATTTTCTAGCGACCGGTTATAAGCCTGATTCAACTGCGACAGTTCATCCTTACCCGGAACATCCAGTCGGCAAGTCAGGTCATTGCCCATTTCATCAATGGTTTTCAGCGTCGAGGTTAATTGCTGATAGACATTGCGCGCCACCAGCACCGCCAGCAGCAGCGCCAGCGACAACGCCGCCACGGCACCGCCCAGATAACCGTACCCGCTCAACCGGGCCTGTCTTTCCAGTGTGTCCGCCCAGCTCAACAAATCGGCCGATGCTGCATCCTCGATAGTTTTAAGCTGATCGATACGCTGTGTCTGCTGTGTGAACCACTCGTTGGCGTCAACCCCAAACCCTCCGGTCGCGGCTTTGGCAAATGCGGTATCGCGCATTTTCAGCGCTGGTTGCGCCGCCGCACTGTTCAGTGAGTCCTGCATCCGCTGGCTGAGCGCGGGCTGGGCGAACTGATTGAAAACATTGGTGTATGCGTTTTCCATGCCGACCAGTTGACTGAAGCGCTCGTACTGACCCGGCGCAAAACGATCCACGGTGAACACTTCGGACAGCAACGCGCGCATGATGCCGGCCTGTTCCTTGATATTCAGCACGTTGTAATAGGCCGCCACACGGGTTACCAACCCACCATCCGTTACCAGATGGCTCATGTCGCCCACCAGCGCGATAAGATCGCTGACGCTGACGGTGTACCACCCCACCGCTTGCGTCGCAGGCAGCGAAAAGCCGTCAACCTGAGCACGCAGCGAGGAAAGTGTTTGCAAACGTTCCTGCTGGCGGTTCAGACGCTGCACGATCGCATCCGCCGCCGTCCCGGACAGGGCAAGCGCCGCTTTGCTTTCCCACAGGGCAGATAGCGCTTTGTCGGTTTCAACGCGCTGGGTCCGCAGCGGGTCGGCGAACTTCTGCCCCTTGCTGCCGATGAAGCCGGAACTCATGCCGCGCTCGCGCTGCAAGGCGTGGGCGGCATTACCGGCCCGCTGCGCCAGCGCCAGCAACTGGGAAAACTGCGCCATGTCCTGCTCCGCCTGACGGCGCTCCAGTAAACCATTGCCGGCAAACCACAGCAGCGCAATCAATAACGGCATCAATGCCAGCGCAAACTTATAACGAATAGAAAGAGAGGATAATCGAAGCATGTACCGCCCCTTGTTTGATCCCAGAGAATGCGTTGATTTCATAACGCCAGAAATAGTCAACATGAGAATTAATGATTCAGTTTTCATCGTCCGTCGACACGGAAACTTTACTCCTCCTAAAGAAGTACATCGGCCAGAGAGAAACACACCGCAATAATTTGTTCTTATAGATTGATATAGCGCTGCTTTATGCCAGAAAACCGTTAAACCGCGCTCATTCCTGAAACGATAACCTCATTAGCAAGCCTAGCATCACAATTAATCACCATACAACGCCTGACAGCCCGCGCCGCTTCTGCCAAAATAGGCACATTCCCCCGCATTGAAAATGATGGATTTTCTGTACATGGTTGCAAAAATTATTGATGGTAAAACGATTGCGCAGCAGGTGAAAGATGAAGTGGCCGTGCGCGTGAAACAACGACTGGCCGAAGGTAAACGCGCGCCGGGGTTGGCGGTCGTGCTGGTGGGCGACAACCCCGCCTCGCAGATTTATGTCGCCAGCAAACGCAAAGTGTGCGAGGAAGTCGGTTTCATTTCCCGCTCCTACGACCTGCCGGCCACTACCACCGAGCCGGAACTGCTGGCATTGATCGACGAGCTGAACGCCGATGCCGCCATCGACGGCATTCTGGTGCAGTTGCCGTTACCGGCGGGAATCGACAATACCAAGGTCATCGAGCGCATCGCGCCGGACAAGGACGTGGACGGTTTCCATCCGTATAACGTCGGCCGGCTGTGCCAGCGCGCGCCGCTGCTGCGCCCCTGCACCCCGCGCGGCATCGTTACGCTGCTGGAGCGCTATGACATCAACATGTTCGGCCTGAACGCCGTGGTAGTGGGCGCATCCAACATCGTTGGCCGCCCGATGAGCATGGAACTGCTGCTGGCGGGCTGCACCACTACCGTCACCCACCGTTTCACCAAAGATCTGCGTCACCACGTCGAACACGCCGACCTGCTGGTGGTAGCCGTAGGCAAACCGGGGTTCATTCCGGGCGAGTGGATCAAACCGGGCGCTATCGTGATTGACGTCGGCATCAACCGGCTGGAAAACGGCAAAGTAGTGGGCGACGTGAAGTTTGACGAAGCCGCAGAGCGCGCCGCGTATATTACGCCGGTGCCGGGCGGCGTAGGGCCGATGACGGTCGCGACGCTCATTCAGAACACCTTGCAGGCCTGCGAGGAATACCACGATACAACGGCACAGGCATAATCTCCCATGAACGTATTCCATCTGGACAAACACCCGCACGTGGAACTGTGCGACCTGCTGAAACTGCAAGGCTGGAGCGAAAGCGGCGCCGCCGCCAAACAGGCGATTGCCGCCGGTGAAGTGACCGTCGACGGTCATACCGAAACCCGCAAGCGCTGCAAAATCGTCGCCGGTCAGGTTGTGCGCTTTGGCGGCGAATCGGTTACCGTTCAGGCTTAACGCCGAATTCCATAACGGCACACCAACGAAAAAGGCCCGGAAACCGGGCCTTTTCTATTTGGAGGATGCCATCTGGCGAGCGACGATTACTTACGACGCCAGATAGTGCCCTGCGGTCCGTCTTCCAGCACGATGCCCATTTCCGTCAGACGGTTGCGCGCCGCATCGGCCAGCGCCCAGTCCTTGGACTGACGGGCATCGTTGCGCTGTTTGATCAGCGCTTCGATCTCCTGCACTTCGCCGTCATCGGCCTGCGCGCCGCTTTGCAGAAACAATTCCGGATCCTGTTCCAGCAGCCCCAGAACACCAGCCAGTCGACGTAACGCCGCCGCCAGGCCGTTGACCGCCACCGCATCTTCCGCTTTCAGGCGGTTAACCTCGCGGGCCATATCGAACAGCACCGAGTAAGCTTCCGGCGTATTAAAGTCATCGTCCATCGCATCGCGGAAACGGCTTTCGAATGCATCCCCCCCCGCCGCCGGCGTTGCGGCATCGGTACCGCGCAGCGCGGTGTACAGGCGCTCCAGCGAGGCGCGCGCCTGCTTGAGGTTTTCTTCCGTGTAATTCAACTGGCTGCGGTAGTGGCCGGAGATCAGGAAATAGCGGATGGTTTCGGCATCGTAGTGCATCAGCACATCGCGCATGGTGAAGAAATTGTTCAGCGACTTGGACATCTTCTCCCGATCCACCATCACCATGCCGGTATGCATCCAGTAATTCACATACTCGCCGCCGTGCGCGCAGGTAGACTGGGCAATCTCGTTTTCGTGGTGCGGAAACATCAGGTCGGAACCGCCGCCGTGAATGTCGAAATGCTCGCCCAATTGCTTGCAGTTCATCGCCGAGCACTCAATGTGCCAGCCCGGACGGCCATTGCCCCACGGCGACGGCCAGCTCGGCTCGCCCGCTTTGGACATTTTCCACAGCACGAAGTCCATCGGGTTGCGTTTCACCTCGGTGATTTCCACCCGCGCCCCGGCCTTCAGTTGTTCCAGATCCTGACGGGACAGAGCGCCGTAACCCGGCGCGGTATCCACCGAAAACATCACGTCGCCATTATTCGCCACATAGGCGTGACGACGGGCGATCAATTGTTCCACCAGCTCAATGATTTCCGCGATGTAGTGCGTCGCACGAGGCTCTTCATCCGGGCGCTGGATATTCAGCGCATCAAAGTCAGTGTGCATTTCGCCGATCATACGATCGGTCAGTTGAGTGATGGTTTCGCCGTTTTCCGTCGCACGTTTGATGATCTTGTCGTCAATATCAGTGATATTGCGCACATATTTTACGTCATACCCCAGATAGCGCAGGTAGCGCGCCACCACGTCGAACGCCACGAATGTCCGCCCATGACCGATATGACACAGGTCGTAAACGGTTATCCCGCACACATACATGCCAATCTTGCCAGCGTGGATGGGTTTGAATTCCTCTTTTTGACGACTCAGGGTATTAAAGATCTTTAGCATCAGGGCATTCCAAGGTGTTCACAACACAGAGTGTTCGCAGGAGATATGCATCGTTGTCTGCGGTACGCGTAATAAAGTCGGTTTTTTTATCCGGTTTTCGGACTTAGAGCCTATCCCAATAGGCGTAATTGGCGCAGCCAGTTTGGACGCGGACAGCACGCAAAAACCAGAGCGTACACGTAGTACGTGAGGATTTCGAGCACTGCCCAAGTCCAAAATGGCAAGTAAAATAGCCCAATTGGGATAGGCTCTTAGCTGCGTATTGAAACCTGAACCCTGACCTATTGCAAGCGGGGGCGCCGAATATTAGCCATCCCCTACGGTTTAGCGTCATGGCAGACCTAAAACGCACAAACCCGGCGATATCGCCGGGTTTGTATCGCTGCCAACCGCAGCCGAATTTTGCTACCGATACAGCGCTTAGCGCCAGCGTGGGTTGCTCATCACGGAATATTTGCCGCTGCCCAGTAACGCAATCACGATACCGGCAAAGAAGTAGACCGCAACGCCTTCGATTCCCCATGCCCCTGTTTTATCAAGGGTGAAAATCGCTTCTGGATGCGCCAGCGAGAACGCCGCGATCATGGTGAAGGAGAAGGCCAGCGCGGCAGGACGAGTCAGGATGCCCAGAATCATCATGACAGGTGTAATCACCTCACCGACAAACACGCCATAGGCGATAAACCCAGGCAGGCCGTGCTCCGCCAGCATTCCCTGAATACCGCCGACGCCAGCGATCAGCTTATGAACACCGTGGAACAACATCAAGATACTGAATGACAGTCGCAAAACCAGCTTGCCGCAATCCGGTTTGTCTAACAGCTGATTAATCCGGTCCAACATAATTTACCTACCTGTATGATTATTGAGTGAGCAACGTGTTAACGAGAGTGACTATCAACTACAACAAGGATAAGTTTAGAAAGTAAAAAAACATATCGAAATGAAACTAGTTATTGATTTAGCGCAATAAAAATATATTTCAAATAAATTCAATTAAGTATATAAACTTAATGAGTTTATTTGAATCAGATTCCAGGCTCGTTTCCTCATTTCTCCGCCGTCTTCGCCCTGTGCTGACTCAGCCATTCACTTATGTTATAAGAGCGCTCTTGGCGACTTGGCGCCTCGGTGAATATCTCTCATCATTCTGTGTACTATGGCTAAGTAAGGTTCATCTATGATTACGTTTCATACCAACCACGGCGATATCGTCATCAATACTTTCCCGGAAAAAGCACCGGTTACCGTGGAAAACTTCCTGAACTACTGCCGCAGCGGTTTTTACGATAACACCATCTTTCACCGTGTGATCAATGGCTTCATGATCCAGGGCGGCGGCTTTGAACCCGGCATGAACCAGAAAGGCACCAACGCGCCGATCAAAAACGAAGCCAACAACGGTTTGGGCAACAACCGTGGCACGCTGGCCATGGCCCGCACCAACGATCCGCATTCAGCGACCGCCCAGTTCTTCATCAACGTGGTGGATAACGATTTCCTGAACTTCAAATCTGAAAGCGTAAACGGCTGGGGCTACTGCGTGTTCGCCGAAGTGGCGGAAGGCATGGACGTGGTCGACAAGATCAAAGCCGTGTCCACCGGCCGCAGCGGTATGCACCAGGATGTACCGAAAGAAGACGTGATCGTCACCAGCGTAACCGTCAGCGAGTAACGCCGGCTGCATGACCACGCTGTTTATTAGCGATCTGCATCTGAGCGAACAGGAACCGGCGATCACCGCCGGTTTCCTGCGTTTTCTGCGTGAAGACGCGCCCGGCGCCGACGCGCTCTATATCCTCGGCGATCTGTTCGACGCCTGGATTGGCGACGACGACCCGGCCCCGCTGCACGCCACGGTGGCGCAGGCGTTAAAGACGCTGACAGACAGCGGCGTGCCCTGCTATTTCGCCCACGGCAACCGCGACTTTCTGCTCGGCGCACGTTTCGCCCGCCAGAGCGGCCTGCGGCTGCTCGCCACGGAAACGGTGCTTGATCTGTATGGTCGTCGCACGCTGCTGCTGCACGGCGATACCCTGTGCACCGACGATCGCGCCTACCAGAACTTCCGCCGCAAGGTGCATAACCCGCTCATCCAGCGGCTTTTTCTGTGGCTGCCGCTGTCGCTGCGTCTACGCATCGCCGCCCGCATGCGCGCCGCCAGCCAGCAGGCTAACCAGCATAAGTCCATGACCATTATGGACGTCAACGCCGATGAAGTGATGGCTCGTCTGCAGCACCATCAGGCCACGTTGATGATCCACGGCCACACCCACCGCCCGGCGATTCATCCGATCGATCAGGCCGGCGTGCGCGCCGAGCGCGCGGTGTTGGGCGCCTGGCATCAGCAAGGTTCTCTGCTGCGGGTGACCGCGGACGATGTCCGTCTGATTTCATTTCCGTTGTAACGCGACGTTTACACTGATTTTCCCCATTAACAGCCCATTTCATCGCCACGCAACCGTTTTCCTCCCTTCTGGCTCATGGTATGCTCTACGCCCTCGCGACCTGTGGCTCTCCGGTTTCAGGTCGCCGTTGTACCGCGCAATGACCGCATCATGCACGATTACTGTCATGCACGATTATCGACATGAATCACCATCGTCATGCAAACCACAGGAGCATTACAGGCATGTCATCCAACGCTGCCCCGGCGAAAATCGCTATTGTCATGGGTTCAAAGAGTGACTGGGCCACCATGCAGTTTGCTGCAGAGATCCTCACCGCGCTGAATCTGCCCTATCACGTTGAAGTCGTCTCCGCACACCGCACGCCGGACAAACTGTTCAGCTTCGCCGAACAAGCGGACCAGAATGGCTTTGACGTCATTATCGCCGGCGCGGGCGGCGCCGCTCATCTGCCGGGTATGCTGGCGGCCAAAACCCTGGTGCCGGTGCTGGGCGTTCCGGTGCAGAGCGCCGCGTTAAGCGGTGTCGACAGTCTCTATTCAATTGTGCAGATGCCGCGCGGCATTCCGGTCGGCACGCTGGCCATCGGCAAAGCCGGCGCCGCTAACGCCGCCCTGCTGGCCGCGCAGATTCTGGCGCGTCACGACAGCGAGCTGGCTGTTCGTCTGGCCGCCTGGCGTCAGGCGCAGACCGACGAGGTGCTGAACCATCCGGATCCGCGGGAGGATGCATGAAGCCGGTTTGCGTACTGGGTAACGGCCAACTGGGCCGTATGTTGCGCCAGGCCGGCGAGCCGCTGGGTATCGCCGTTTATCCGGTCGGGCTGGATGCGGAGCCGGAATCGGTGCCGGTGCAACACAGCGTCATCACCGCTGAAATCGAACGCTGGCCGGAAACGGCGCTGACTCGCCAGTTGGCGCAGCACCCCGCGTTCGTCAACCGTGATATTTTTCCGCGCCTGGCCGATCGCTACACCCAAAAACAGCTGCTGGACGAACTGAATCTGGCTACCGCGCCCTGGCAGCTACTGGCCTCGGCACAGGAATGGCCGGCAGTATTCGCCTCGCTGGGCGAACTGGCGATCGTTAAACGCCGCGTCGGCGGTTATGACGGCCGCGGTCAGTGGCGTATCCGTCCCGGCGAGGAACACAGCCTGCCGGCCGACTGCTACGGCGAGTGCATCGTCGAACAGGGCATCGCCTTTTCCGGCGAAGTGTCGCTGGTCGGCGCACGCAGCGCAAAAGGCGACTGCGTATTCTACCCGTTGACACACAACCTGCATGAAGACGGCATCCTGCGCACCAGCGTGGCATTGCCGAAACCGCAGCCGCACCTGCAACAGCAGGCGGAACAGATGCTGTCGGCAATCATGCATCGCCTCGGCTACGTCGGCGTGATGGCGATGGAATGCTTCGTGGTGGGCGATCGCCTGCTGATCAACGAGCTGGCGCCGCGCGTGCACAATAGCGGCCACTGGACACAAAACGGTGCTTCCATCAGTCAGTTCGAACTGCACCTGCGCGCGATTCTCGACCTGCCGTTGCCGGCCCCGGTGGTCGCCAGCCCGTCGGTGATGGTCAACCTGATCGGCACCGATGTGAATATCGACTGGCTGACGTTGCCGCTGGTGCATCTGCACTGGTATGAGAAAGAGGTACGCCCAGGCCGCAAGGTCGGTCACCTGAACCTCAGTCACCCGGACACCGTGCAACTGAGCCAGACGCTGCGCGCGCTGACGCCGTTGCTGCCGGACGCCTATCAGTCCGGGCTGGCATGGGCCCAGCAGCAACTGAGTTGCTGAGTCATTTAATGACACTGGCGGGCCAACGTCGGCTCGCCGGTATCTGGAACAAGATTTTTACGTGACATTATGATGATTGGGTTTATTATTTTCGCAGTTTCCAAAATAAATATGTTTCATTGGTTATTTATTCTACCTGTTGTTATTCACCATGAAATATATTTCCGCTTTATTACTCGATTTATTACCCCCTCAATTAACCGCATTAACGCATCAAAAAAGATACCGCCGGAAATAAATTATTTAACGCATCAATCCTGATATTTTATTTTTAATTGATTGGGGTTAAAATAATTGACCTTAATTCATTTGTGTGATCGCCTCACTATTATTCTCCAACGGTCAGGATATAGAATGCAGCCACAAAAAAGATTACCCCGATTCACATGATGTCTCGTGTGACACCTGCGAATTATCTCTGTATTGGCCTGCAGCCGGTACGGTATTTTTTATACTCTGTGTTCACCAAGGAGAAACACGCATGAGCACAATTCAAGACAGCAGTCAGGTACTGGAGCAAGCTTCAGGCTGGCGTAAAAGCGATACCGTCTGGATGCTGGGCCTGTATGGCACGGCAATTGGGGCGGGCGTGCTGTTTTTGCCCATCAATGCCGGCATTGGCGGTCTGATTCCGTTGATTATCATGGCAATTATTGCTTTCCCGATGACTTACTTTTCTCACCGCGCATTATGTCGTTTTGTCTTATCCGGCAAAAAAGGCGGTGAAGATATTACCGAAGTGGTGGAAGAAGCATTTGGCGTTGGCGCAGGAAAATTAATCACCCTGCTCTATTTTTTCGCTATTTATCCGATTCTTCTGGTTTACAGCGTCGCCATTACCAATACCGTTGACAGCTTTATTACTCACCAGTTGCATTTACCGTCGCCGCCGCGGGCGATTCTGTCGCTGATATTGATTCTGGGGCTGATGTTTATTGTCCGTTTCGGCGAAACCATGATTGTGAAAGCCATGAGCGTGCTGGTTTATCCGTTCGTGGCGGTATTAATGATGTTGGCGCTGTATTTAATTCCTCACTGGAACACCACGGTTTTCCACAATATTTCCCTGACCAACAGCACCACCGGCAACGGACTGCTGGCGACGCTGTGGCTGGCGATTCCGGTGATGGTGTTCTCCTTCAACCATTCGCCGATTATTTCGTCTTTCGCGGTGGCCAAACGCCGTGAATATGGCGACAACGCCGAGAAAAAATGCTCCCGCATTCTGGCCTGCAGCCACATCATGATGGTGCTGACCGTGATGTTCTTCGTATTCAGTTGCGTACTGGCGCTCTCGCCGTCGGACCTGATGGAAGCCAAAACGCAGAACATCTCGATTTTGTCCTATCTGGCTAACCACTTTAACAACCCGGTAATGGGCTATCTGGCGCCGGTCATCGCCACCATCGCTATTTCCAAGTCGTTCCTCGGCCACTATCTGGGCGCCGGCGAAGGCCTTAACGGTATGATGGTGAAAATGCTGCGCAGCCGCGGCAAAACCGTCTCGACCGCTAAACTGAACCGCATCACCGCGCTGTTCATGCTGGTCACCACCTGGCTGGTCGCCACTCTCAACCCCAGCATTCTGGGCATGATTGAAACCCTGGGCGGCCCGGTGATCGCCTGTCTGCTGTTCCTGATGCCGATGTACGCCATCCGTAAAGTGCCGGCTATGCGCCAGTACAGCGGCGCGCTGAGCAATGTGTTCGTCACCCTGCTGGGTCTGATCGCCATCACCGCCATCGTCTACACCCTGTTCGAGTAATTCCTCCGTCCCCTCCCGACGCAGGCGGCCCGGCTGCCTGCGTCAGCTGAAAGGAACCCCCTATGGTCAGCGTATTTGATATTTTCAAAATTGGTATCGGCCCTTCCAGTTCGCATACCGTTGGCCCGATGAAAGCTGGCAACATGTTCACCGACGATCTGGTCAACCTGTCTCTAATTTCATCGGTTGACGCCATTATCGTCGATGTTTATGGTTCGCTGGCCCTGACCGGCAAGGGCCACCACACCGACATCGCCATCATTATGGGGCTGGCGGGTAACCTGCCGGACAGCGTGGATATCGACGCCATCCCGGCATTTATTCAGCAGGTACAGCATACCCGTCGCCTGCCGCTGCTTAACGGACGGTACGACGTCAGCTTCCCGCTGGACAGCGCGCTGCGTTTTCAGCCGGAGAACCTGCCACTGCATGAAAACGGCATGACGATCCGCGCGCTCGACGCCAGCCAGAAGGTGCTGTACAGCAAAACCTATTACTCCATCGGCGGCGGTTTCGTGGTCGATCAGGAACACTTCGGCCAGCCGATGGCGCAGGAAGAGCGTGCGCCCTGGCCGTTCTATTCCGCCCGGCAATTACTGCAGCACTGCCACGACAACTGCCTGTCGCTGTCGGCGGTGGTGATGAAAAACGAGATCGCCATGCACGGCCGTGACGCGCTGGAAGCCTATTTCGCCAGCGTCTGGCAGACCATGCAAAACGCCATTCATCGCGGCATGAACACCGAAGGCGTGTTGCCCGGCCCGCTGCGGGTTCCGCGTCGCGCCTCGGCGCTGCACCGCCTGCTGTTCACCAACGGCCGTTTTTCCAACGACCCGATGGACGCGATGGATTGGGTCAACATGTTCGCCATGGCGGTATCGGAAGAAAATGCCGCCGGCGGCCGGGTGGTGACGGCGCCGACCAACGGTGCCTGCGGCATCATTCCCGCCGTCCTGGCGTATTACGACCGGTTTATTCAACCGGTGACGCCGGACACCTGTCTGCGTTATTTTCTGGCGGCCGGCGCCATCGGCATCCTGTTCAAGATGAACGCCTCCATTTCCGGGGCGGAAGTGGGCTGTCAGGGCGAAGTGGGCGTAGCCTGCTCAATGGCGGCGGCCGGTCTGGCGGAACTGCTGGGCGCCAACCCGGAACAGGTGTGCATCGCCGCGGAGATCGGTATGGAACACAATCTTGGGTTGACCTGCGACCCGGTGGCCGGTCAGGTTCAGGTGCCGTGCATCGAACGCAACGCTATTGCTTCCGTCAAGTCGATCAACGCCGCCCGCATGGCGATTCGCCGCGCCAGCGAACCTCGTGTCTCGCTGGATAAAGTGATTGAAACCATGTACGAAACCGGCAAGGACATGAACGCCAAATACCGCGAAACCTCCCGCGGCGGGCTGGCGATCAAAGTGGTGCAGTGCGAGTAAATCGACAGTCGCAGGCAGTGAAAACAGACTCACGCGCCGGGCTAATGCCCGGCGTTTTTTTCAGGAAGGTTTTTTCTCGTTGTCCGGCCAGGACCAGATCAGGTTGTTTTCCGCGGCGGAAACATACCAGTCAAGCGCGCTGGCGACCGGTTTGGGCATCGACTCCGATGCAACGACCGGCGTGGACGCGCCGGTGTTTTTCTTGCGTATGCGCAACGGCGTACGCGCTTGCCCGCCATTCAGCCGCGCATTGAAATTTTCGACTTCGGTATCAAACAGCACGCCTTCCAGCTGATGCAGACGATTCAACCCGCGCAAAATCGCCAGCAGGCTGCTCAGGGTAATCGACTCGCCCATTTCCGCCCGCTTGATGGTGGCGATGCCCAGCCCAGCCCGCTCGGCCAGATCCACCTGCGATAACCGCTGCTGGATACGCGCGTCTTTTATCCGCCGACAAAGCTCGGTGATGATTTCACCTTCGCTCATGGTGCTGAATCTCATAATGCCTACCGTTAATACGCGTGAATGAAAACCGACGTTATTTTATCACCGCCGGGATCAATCACACGGATAATTAATGACGCGTATCAATTATTTTGATCCAACACATAAAATACCACTCAATACGCCCATTTATCGGACTCAGGTACGTTATTTCCGCCTGATGAATCACGCAGCTTAAAACAACAGGCAGCGCATGCGCTGCCTGTTATATGGCACTTACTGAATATTGAGCGACGTGCTCAAAGTACGATTCGGGAAATTGGTCGACGTGGATTGATAACGGAATGTCACCGACGACATATTGTCTGCATTGAAATACGCCATCCAGCCCGAAACGATGGAGCCAGCCGGGCAGCTTTCGGTATAACGGCCACTGACAACACAAACGGGGTTAACCTGATACGGGCTGGTTTGCCCGCCGTTCAGCCAGCCAATGCGGTTACCGCCATACCCCACTTCCAGCACGGCAATGCGCAGTGTTCCACCGGCATAACCTGACAACGAGAGGGTATTTGTCGGAACAGCCTGCCAGCCGCCTTTCAGTGAGGAATACACCGCGTACACCTGCACTGAACTCAACGCCGGAGCCGGCGCACGCAGCGCTTTATGTTCAGAAGAGGACACATCCTGTTCTGAACCGGCCGACAGCGGATAATCGACAAACGGAGAATCGAGCGCGGTAATCACGGTTTGTACCGGCTCATCAGAGGTTTGAGCATAAACTGGCGATATTGCCGCCACGACCATACCCAGCGTAAAACCTATTTTTATAGACATTCTCATCCTGAGTGGTTCCATTAAAATATGCAGCCCATTGCTGCAATGAAATACTAATCAGCATAAAAAATTGCCTCCAGTAAAAAATTCAGATAAAGAACACCATTTAAGAAACAAATAAAAATAAAAGAAAAAATAAATACCAGACGAAAAATAAAGATCCAGATCTATTGACCAGAAAATATTACCGTCGGTTCATTTCTTGAATTTACTCTCTCTAATCTCAGGAGGCGATGGCATAATAACGTGCGGCGGACACGATACACATGGGGATTTCGAATACTGCCTGCGGAAAAATAGTAAAATACGCAATCCATCCCGCGCTCGTCGCACCTCAGGGGCAATTATCCGTCATCTCGCCCTTCACCAGACACGCCAGTTTCACCGAATCAGGTTTCTTTTGTTCACCGTTGATCCAGCCAATACGGTTGCCGCCCTACCCGGTTTCCACAACAGCAATCTGCAGTGTGCACCCCGCGTAGTCCGGGCCTATCGTAACGGCGTTAACGGCAGCATGTTGCCAGCTTTCCGCCATATAACCCGGAGAACACCTTAATACGTAACCCACTCAGAGCAGGCGCACTGAACGCGGAAGACGTTGTAGCCAGAAGCAATTCCAAAGCCAGCCCCATATTTATAGACGTTTTTATCCCTGGCGATTCCATTTAAATATACAGCCAATACTGCGGAAGAAATAGTAATTCACCTAATCAATTCCATCTAGTCAAAAGTAGGCATAATTAATTTTGGTTATGTGATAAATAAAATAAAGCTGACACAGATCAAATAAAGGAAATCAGTGAAATTGGCGACATGGCCACCGCAGAAGAAAAATTTTATTTATCTTTATTTTTCAGCGCTATCTTTATTTAATTGAAGTATACGGTTGCGAGAAAATGAACTTGTCACCGCACAGAATAGTAAACAGAACGCCTCACGAAAACTGCCGTTCTCGTGAGGCGCCGGGTTAACCGAAACGGCCGGTAATATAGTCTTCGGTACGACGTTCGGCCGGAGCGGTAAACAGTGCGTCGGTTTCGTTATATTCGATCAGTCGGCCGTGATGGATAAACGCCGTATAATCGGACACCCGCGCCGCCTGCTGCATATTGTGGGTCACCAGCACCAGCGTGAAGCGGCGTTTCAGCGCGCCGATTAGCTCTTCGATCACCAGCGTCGAGATCGGGTCGAGCGCCGAGGTGGGTTCATCCAGCAGCAGCACCTCTGGTTCGATGGCGATGGCGCGCGCAATCACCAGCCGCTGCTGCTGGCCGCTGGAGAGCGTCAGCGCGTTGTCGCCGAGCCGGTCTTTTACCTCATGCCACAAGGCCGCGGCCCGCAGCGCGTTTTCCACCGCCTCATCCAGGGTACGCCGGTCTTTCACACCCTGCAGGCGCAGGCCGTAAATCACGTTTTCGTAGATGGATTTGGGGAATGGATTAGGGCGCTGGAACACCATGCCGACCCGGCGACGCAGCGTCGACACATCCACCGACGGATCGTTGATGCACATGCCTTGCAGACGGATATCACCTTCAATGCGACAGGTATCCATCAGGTCGTTCATGCGGTTAAAACAACGCAGCAAGGTGGATTTGCCGCACCCGGACGGCCCAATCAACGCGGTCACGCGGTGCTTCGGAATACGCAGGGATATATCGCTCAGCGCCTGCTTATCGCCGTAGTACAAATTCAGCCCGTCTACCGACAAGGCGGTTTGATCATCCGGCAACCGGTGGACGTCCATCACGGGGAGTCGTTCCAGCTGTTTAGCCATGCCCATCACTATTCTCCCGCCACTCAGAGTGACATCGCTCGGTATTTTTCACGCAGCACATGGCGAATGCCAATCGCTGCCAGATTCAACGCCACCACAATCAGCACCAGCAACAGCGCGGTGGTGTACACCAGCGGACGGGCAGCTTCCACATCCGGACTCTGAAACGCCAGATCATAAATCTGGAATCCCAGGTGCATGAATTTCCGCTCCAGATGCAGGTAGGGAAAGATATCATCCACCGGCAGCGCCGGCACCGACTTCACCACACCCACCAGCATCAGCGGCGCGGTTTCCCCCGCCGCCCGCGCCACCGCCAGAATCAGCCCGGTCATCATCGCCGGCACCGCCATCGGCAACACCACGCGCCACAGGGTTTCCGCCCGTGTCGCCCCCAGCGCCAGCGAGCCATGACGAACCGATACCGGAATACGCGATAATCCCTCTTCGGTGGAGACTATCACCACCGGTAGCGTTAACAGCGCCAGCGTGAGCGACGCCCATAGCAACCCCGGCGTGCCGAAGGTCGGGTTAGGCAACGATTCGGCGTAAAACAACTGATCCAGCGTGCCACCGACCAGATAAACAAAAAATCCCAGCCCGAACACGCCATAAACGATCGACGGCACCCCGGCCAGATTCGCCACGGCGATCCGCACCCAGCGCGTCAGGCTGTTGTTGTCGGCGTACTCGTGCAGATAGACCGCCGCCACCACCCCCAACGGCATCACGATAATCGACATCAAAATAACCAGCAGCACGGTGCCGAAAATCGCCGGAAACAGCTGGCCGGGGCTGCTGTCGTCCGGCTCGAACCGGGTCAGCATGGTGCCCAGCACCTGCAGCGTCTGCCGTGCTTTTTCGGCGAACGTCATCGCATTCGGGTACCACGCCCGGTCGATCATCCTGACCGGAATGGTATGCCGCTGCCCTTGCGCATCCCGCAGCAGAACGGCGCTCCGGTTGATGTCGGTATTGAGCGCCATCAGTTGCTGGTTAAGCTCGTTGAAATGACGCTCCAGCTCAGTGCGTTCGGCTTTGAGGCGCGCCTGCGCTCGATCGTCCAACCGGTTTTCCCGGCGCAGTTTCTCTTCCTGCAGCCGCAGCGCGTCGAACTGCTGGTTAACCCGGTTCATCTCCCCCAGGCGCAGAGTCTGGGCGCGCGCCATCAACTGCCGCACCAGCAAAATACGTTGTTGCAGCGTCGACGACAGGTTGTCGGACACCAGCGGCTGCCCGTCCTCGGTCATACCGTCAAGATAACCATAGGCCATACCGTTGGTGTTGCGGCGCACCGCCAGCACATCCGCCGGCTGACTAGCCTCCGTCACCGACGTGGACAGCAGCGTCTGAAAGCTTTGGCCGTAAAACTCCCGCCACCCGGTTTTAAGCAGATAACGGCTAGCGCCGTCGGCGGGCGCACTCACGATGCCGGCGTCCGTCAGTTGTTGCCGGGTCAGAGGCTGCTCGTCGTAGCGCTCGCCGATCAGTTGCCGCGCGCTGCCCTGCGAATCCTGCAGGCTAAACAGCCACACCGGCTGCGGCCACAGATAGCGCGTGCTCTGCCCGACCAGCAGCGCAAATACCGCGATCATGGCGATCAGGCTGAAGGTAATGGCGGACGCCGTCAGCCATACCCAGGGCGTTCCGGTGCCGAACCAGCGCCTCATGACAATTCTCCTTCATCGCGGTAGCGGCGACGCAGACGCTGGCGAATCACCTCCGCCAGCGAATTGACCACAAAAGTAAAGATAAACAGCACCAGCGCGGCCAAAAACAACACCCGATAATGCCCGCTGGACATCGCCGCTTCCGGCATTTCAATGGCGATATTGGCCGCCAGCGATCGTAACCCCTGAAACAGGCTATTGTTCGTAACCGGCGTGTTGCCGGTCGCCATCAGCACAATCATGGTTTCGCCCACCGCGCGGCCAAAACTGAGCATCAGGGCGGCGAAAATACCGGAGCTGGCCGACGGCAGCACCACCCGCCACAGCGTTTGCCACGCCGTCGCGCCCAGCGCCAGCGAGCCCTGGCTCAGCCGCGCCGGCACGCTGAACAGCGCATCCTCCGCCAGCGAAAAAATCAGCGGGATCAATGCAAACCCCAGCGCAACCCCGGCCACCAGCGTATTACGCTGGCTGAAATGATCGCCCATCCACTGCCAGAGCGGCTGCCCCAGCAAATGCATTTCCAGCCACGGCGCCAGCCAGCAGGCCAACGCCAGCATCAGCAACATCGCCGGTATCAGCAGTAATGCGTCCCAGCCCGCCGACACGCCGCGCCGCCAGCGGTCGGGCAGTTGTTCCAGTAACCAACCGCATCCCAGCACGGCCACCGCCCACATCGGCGGCAGCAGCAGAATAGCGGCCAGATAGGCGGCCATGTGCGGCGCCAGCCACAGCGCGGCAATCAACCCGATCACCACCGTCGGCAACGCGCCCATGATTTCCATTGTGGGTTTGACCCAGCGCCGCAGCGCCGGCGCCATAAAGCAGGCGGTGTAAATCGCGGCGGCCAGCGCCAGCGGCGCGGCGAACAGCATGGCGTAAAGCGCGGCTTTGAAGGTGCCGGTCAACAACGGGACCAGACTGAATTTAGCCTGATAACTGTCGTCAGCGGCGGTAGGCTGCCAGACATAATCAGGCTCGGGATAGTTTTCATACCAGAGTTTCTGCCATAACCCGCGCCAGCCGATATCCGGGTAAGCGTTATCCAACTGATAGGGTTGCCAGCCGGCGTCCGTTTCCACCAGCAGCGCCCGCCCGCGCGGAGAAAACGTCGCCAGCCGGGCCTGTGGCGCCAGTAAAGCGCTCATCAGCTCGCCGGATTGTTTGCTGGCGAACAGCGAGAAATGTCCTTGAGGATCGAGGGTGGCGAACACGCGACGACGCGGCTCAATTACCAGTTGCAGCTCACGCCCGACCGTGGGGAAAGCTCGAATCTCGCTCAGACGCGGCCCTTCCGCCGCCGGGGTATCGAACCACTGGCTGACGCGCCCATCGGCGGATTTCACCAGCAACGAATGACCTCCAGCCAGCAGCGCTAACGATAACGGTGCGGTTCCCGGCAACGTCACCGTTTCGCGAGCGGTAAGCGCTTGCTCACCGTGTTGCCACACCGTCAGGCGGTTGCCGTTCAGGGTATACAGTTGCTGCCCGTCCGGCGTCAGCAGCAGTTGCTCCGCCGGTTCGGCCAACGCGGTCTGCCCGGCTGGCTGCGCACCGGCGGACGTCAGCGTATAGAGTTGCAATCGGTTATCGCCGTCAACCATCGCCACCCGCAGCACATCGACTGACTCAGCCACCGCCAGTTGCCGTAGCGGCGGCACCGCGCCGACCGGCAGAAGCGGCCGCTCACCCAGCGGGTATCGCCATTGCGGCGCGCCAGCGCCGGACAGCGGCATGTCCGGGCGCACCACGCTCAGCGCGCCGTCAGCCTGCCCCAGGACCAGTAGCGGGCGCTCACCTACGCTCATCGCCACCCGCGTTACCGCCGGGGTTAACGGCACGCGAGCTATCGACTGCCCGCGTTCAAGGGCGATGAATTCGCCGTAACCAGTCGCATCCACCCGGAACGCCCAGCGCCCGTTGTCGCTGATGCCGAGCGCCAGCGCCGGTTCGCGGGTATCGACCGCCACCGGCGCCAGCGGCCGAATCGACGCAGAGAAAAATAACGGAATCACCACATACAGCAGATAGAAAAAGATCAGCAGCAGCGCCAGCAACACCAGCCACCCGCTCCCCACCACAATCCGGCGCGTCAGCCGGTCGATCAACGCCCGCTGCCTGTCCCGGTAAGGTAAATTGCCTGTGTCTGCCATGCGTCGCCGTTGTTCCTGCCGTTCGTGAATCTGTCCGTCCTCTTGCGTTAATCAAGGGGAAGTGAAATTTCCCGTCGCCGACGGGGTAACATATGTTGCCTTTACGCCTGTAATATGACAATGGTAAGTCGATACGCGCATTCGCTTTTATCGTCATTTGCGCGCCATAATGAACGTGGATATTAGCTACACTTAAGTCAAAATAGTGTAACGGAGCGACAATGAGTCAGGACAAACTCTACATAGAAAAAGAGTTGAGTTGGTTATCCTTTAATGAACGTGTGTTGCAGGAAGCCGCGGACAAAACCAATCCATTGATCGAACGGATGCGGTTTCTCGGCATCTATTCCAGCAACCTGGACGAGTTCTACAAAGTTCGCTTTGCCGACCTGAAACGCCGCATCCTGATCAACGAAGAACAAGGCTCCGCTGGCGAACTGCGCCATCTACTCGGCAAAATTCAGACCCGAGTGCTGAAAACCGACCAACTGTTCGACAACCTGTACAACGAACTGCTGCTGGAAATGGCCCGTAACCAGATCTTTCTGGTGAACGAGCGTCAGGTTTCCCCCAACCAGCAAATCTGGCTGCGCGAATACTTCCGGCAAAACCTGCGCCCGCATATCACGCCGATTCTGATTCTGCCGGAAACCAATCTGGTGGAGTTTCTGAAAGACGATTACACCTACCTGGCGGTGGAAATCATTCGGGGCGAGAAGACCGATTACGCACTGCTGGAAATTCCGTCCGACAAGGTGCCCCGTTTCGTCGACCTGCCGCCGGAAGCGCCGCATCGCCGCAAGACCATGATTCTGATCGATAACATCTTGCGCTATTGTCTGGACGATATTTTCCGCGGCTTTTTCGATTTCGACGCGCTCAACGCCTACTCGATGAAAATGACCCGCGACGCCGAATACGATCTGGTCACCGAAATGGAATCGAGCCTGCTGGAACTGATGTCCTCCAGCCTGAAACAGCGTCTGACCGCCAAGCCGGTGCGCTTTGTCTACCAACGCGACATGCCGGACGCGATGGTGGAGTGCCTGCTGAATAAGCTGGATATCTCCTCCTACGACTCGGTGATCCCCGGCGGACGCTATCACAACTTCAGAGACTTCATCGGCTTCCCGAATATCGGCCGCGCCAATCTGGTCAACAAGCCGCTGCCGCGCCTGCGCCATAGCTGGTTCAGCCAGTTCCGCAACGGTTTTGACGCGATTCGCCACCGCGACGTGCTGCTCTACTACCCGTACCATACTTTCGAGCATGTGTTGGAACTGCTGCGTCAGGCATCTTTCGACCCGAGCGTGTTGTCGATCAGAATCAATATCTACCGTGTGGCGAAAGATTCCCGCATCATCAACTCGATGATCCACGCCGCCCACAACGGCAAAAAGGTCACCGTGGTGGTGGAACTGCAGGCGCGCTTTGACGAAGAAGCCAACATCCACTGGGCCAAACGGCTGACGGAAGCGGGCGTTCACGTTATCTTCTCGGTGCCGGGGTTGAAGATCCACGCCAAGCTGTTCCTGATTTCCCGCAAGGAAGGGGACAACATCGTGCGTTATGCTCATATCGGCACCGGCAACTTCAACGAGAAAACCGCGCGTCTGTATACCGATTACTCGCTGCTCACCGCCGACGAACGCATCACCAACGAAGTGCGCCGGGTGTTCAACTTCATTGAAAACCCGTACCGGCCGGTCAGCTTCGACCATCTGTTGGTGTCGCCGCAAAATTCCCGCGATCGTCTCTATCAGATGATCGACCGGGAAATGGCTAACGCCCAGGCGGGTCAGGAAGCAAAAATCACCCTTAAAATTAATAATTTGGTGGATAAAGGACTGGTAGATCGCCTGTACGCCGCGTCCAGCGCCGGGGTGAAAATCAACCTACTGGTTCGCGGCATGTGCTCGCTGATTCCAGAACTCCCCGGGATCAGCGATAATATCCGCGTCATCAGTATTCTGGACCGCTATCTGGAGCACGATCGCGTCTATGTGTTCCACAATGGCGGCGACCACAAGGTCTTCCTGTCGTCCGCCGACTGGATGACACGCAATATTGATTACCGTATCGAAGTCGCGGTGGAAGTGCTTGATCACAGGCTGAAGGGCCGGGTGCTGGACATTCTGGATATTTTGTTCAGCGATACGGTAAAAACCCGTGTGGTAGACAGGGAACAGAGCAATCGCTACGTCACCCGCGGCAACAGGCGCAAGATACGCGCCCAGAATGCCATCTATGACTATATCAAGGCGCTTGAGCAACCCGGAGAACAGGCCTGACCCAATGCCTTTAACGAATCACAATACCGAACAACCCCAGGAATTCGCGGCTATCGACCTGGGGTCCAACAGTTTCCATATGGTGGTCGCCCGCGTCGTCAATGGCGCACTGCAGGTGCTGAGCCGCCTGAAACAACGCGTGCACCTGGCCGACGGGCTGGACAGCCAGAACCGGCTGAGCGAGGAATCCATCCAGCGCGGGCTGAGCTGTCTGGCGCTGTTTGCCGAGCGATTGCAGGGCTTTCCCGCCACTAACGTGTCGATTGTTGGTACTCATGCACTGCGGCAGGCGGTCAACGCGCAGGATTTTCTGCGCCGCGCCGCCAGGATTATCCCTTACCCGATCGAGATCATCTCCGGTCATGAAGAAGCCCGTCTGATCTTCATGGGGGTGGAACACACCCAGCCGGAAAAAGGCCGCAAGCTGGTGATCGACATCGGCGGCGGTTCCACTGAACTGGTGATCGGCGAGGACTTCGAACCGATACTGGTGGAAAGCCGTCGCATGGGTTGCGTCAGCTTCGCCCAGCAGTTTTTCCCCAACGGCGAAATCAGCGAGGCCAACTTCCGGCGCGCCCGGCTGGCGGCGGCTCAGAAGCTGGAAACGCTGGCGTGGGAATACCGTATCTACGGCTGGGACTATGCTTTGGGCGCCTCCGGCACCATCAAGGCCACCTGCGAAATTTTGGTGGCGATGGGGGAAAAGGACGGGCTGATCACCCCGGAACGGCTGGAAATGCTGCGCGAACGCATCCTGCAATTCAAAAACTTCCGCGCGGTTAGCCTGCCCGGTCTGACCGAAGATCGTCAGAGCGTGCTGGTGCCGGGCTTCGCCATCCTGTGCGGCGTGTTCGACGCGCTCGCAATCAAGGAGCTACGCCTGTCGGACGGCGCCCTGCGCGAGGGGGTGCTGTACGAAATGGAGGGCCGCTTCCGCCATCAGGATATCCGCATCCGTACCGCGCAAAGTCTGGCCAGCCACTACAATATCGACCGGGAACAGGCGAAACGCGTGCGGGAAACCGCTGAACAGCTTTATGCCCAATGGGCGCAGCAGAATCCGTCGCTGGTGCACCCGCAGTTGGGAGCGCTGCTGAAATGGGCGTCCATGCTGCATGAGGTAGGGCTGGGCATTAACCATAGCGGTATGCATCGTCATTCGGCCTACATTCTGCAAAACACCAACCTGCCGGGTTTCAATCAGGAGCAGCAGCAGTTGCTGGCCCTGACGGTGCGGCTGCATCGCAAAGCCGTCAAGCTGGAGGAGTTGCCGCGCTTTAACCTGTTCAAGAAGAAGCAGTACCTGCCGATGGTGCAGCTGTTGCGCCTCGCTACCCTGCTGAACAACCAACGCCAGGCCACCACCACGCCGAAAACGCTGCGCCTTATCGCCAGCGAAACCGCGTGGACGCTGATCTTCCCGCAAGGGTTCTTCAACCAGAACATGCTGGTGCAGCTTGATCTGGAACGGGAACAGCAGTACTGGGAAGACGTTAGCGGCTGGAAATTGCACATCGAAGAAGAGCTGGTCTGACTGTTTTCCAGGCCGGCGGCGCCTTTGGGTTTGCTGTCCGGCCTGTTATTACGGTGTCTTTGCTTTTTTCCGTGATATCCATCACGGAATTATCCTCAACAGCACGTCTGGCTACCCTCCTCCGCGCTTTTTGTCCCACTCACGTTGACCATCCCGTAGGCTTGTGCCTAAATAAAATACAGCGAATGTCCGCGATAAACAGGAAAACGAAGAATCATGGCCACTATTACTCATAAACGGCGCATAGCCCTGCGTCAGCGACGACGATCCGGTACGCGCATAGCCCGTACTGTACTGATGATTAGTTTTATTATTCTGCTTGGTCGTTTTGCCTATTCCGCCATCGGCGCTTTTCTCCATCACCAGAACACACAGCAACCACGTGTCGAACAACCTGTCGCCTCAACGAGTGTGACTCCCCAACGCGAATAGCATCCGCCCTCGGTGATGCTGTTGATGTCGTGACATATTAACGAAAGCTATTGCCCCAGAGCCGTAGCCGGGTGACGTTATGCTTTTTACGCCCCCGCACGTTCCATCCGCGCATTTCATGCCATACTCAAAATTCGGTTTCATATTGAAAACAGAGGTACGTCATGGCCAGTGGCTGGTCGAATGACGGTGCAGTACAAGAGCAAATCGACGCGACGGTGGACGATGCCATCGCCCGCGCCCGCAGCCTGCTGCATCAGGGCGATAGCGCAGAATATTGCGAAGAATGCGGCGAAACCATCCCGCAGGCGCGCCGTCTGGCGCTACCGGGGGTTCGCTTTTGCGTACAGTGTCAGGAAAAGCTGGATAAGAAGCAGGCCGTCAATAGCGGTTATAACCGACGCGGCAGCAAAGACAGCCAGTTACGTTGAAAGACGAGGCCGACAATGTCAGCGTGACACCGGGCCCCGCCCGCCGGGTTACCTCACCACCAGCACCGATGTCTGGGCATGGCGGACAATCGCCGCTGCGTTCGACCCCAGCAAGTAGGTCTTCACATTCGGGCGACGCGAGCCAATCACAATCAGATCGGCTTCAATTTCCTGAGCCAGTTCCAGCACTTCATCGCGCGGAATGCCGAAACTGATACTGTGAGACAGCTTGTCCGCCGGCAAATCAATGGTTTTCATCAAGGTATGCAGTTTCTCATCCGCTTTGATCACCGCCTCATTCTCAAACTCCTTGATGCCAAACGAGTACGCCGACATGAATGCCGACGCGTCAGGCAGCGCATGAAACAGGTGAATGGTAGCGCCGGATTGCCTGGCCAGCGCCACGGCATGTGACAACGCCTTTTGGGTCAACGCTTCTTCATCAATATCCACGGGTACTAAAATAGTCTTATACATCATTGCCCCCTTGAGTTAGCCGCCGTTGTATTGAAAGCGTAGTCCCGTTTGCCGCCGTGCGATGTCGTTTTTAAGCTATTTGTGAAGCGACGCCGGATTTACGCCATAACATTACCAATACAATACAAATGGTTATCCGACGGTTCTTGCCCTCCTCCGGCGTCGGGAGTAGTCTTGCCTCACTCAGACCATTACCCACGGATTCCGGGCATGACAACACTTGATGAGCTGTTTTTCCGGCTGTCACGCTCCCGTTTCCGCCAGCGTTTTCATCTGGGCGCCAAAGAGCGCGACTATTGTTTCAGCAAAGGCAAAATGCTGATTGCGTCTCACGCCGCCGATTTTATCTCCCAACGGCTGGCGCCGGCGGAACCCGCCAACGACGGTAAACAAACCCCGATGCGCGGTCATCCGGTGTTCATCGCTCAGCACGCCACCGCGACTTGCTGTCGTGGCTGTCTGGAGAAATGGCATCACATCGGCCAGCACCGCCTGCTGAGCGATGACGAACAGCGTTACATCGTCGAGGTGATTCTGCGCTGGCTCGAAAACGACCTGCTCAAATCACCTTAAAACGCGTTCAGCGCACGCATCAGACCTGAGCCTGCCACTCCCGCAGAATAACCTCGGTGTCTTCCACCCGCAGCGTATTGCCGGGAATGATGAAATCGCGCCAGACATCGTTATGCTGGGCAATCAACTGCGCCGCACTCACCGCCCGGCGGTCCGCCGTGGTATGGGCATCGCCCGCTATCGTCTGGGCATAACCGCGGCTGGCGGCATTTTTGATGGTGGCATCGACACAATAATCGGTAGCACAGCCACCTACGGTGAAATGCCGGATATCAAGACGATTCAGCACGTCTGCCAGTTCGGTGCGGTAAAACGCGTCACAGGCGGTTTTAGTAACGGATATCGCGTTCGCAGGACGATGCAGCGAGGGCAACAACTGCCATGCCTCGCTGCCGGGCGGCATATCCGCGTCCGCATGCTGAATAAAAATGGTCTGATCCGCCGCGTCAATCAACCGATTGATGCGCTCAACGACGATATCCTGCTGATAACGCGGCGTGGCAAACACCCCGTTCTGCATATCAACAACGATTAACACCCGCATGCTTTTCTCCAGAACCGATGGTTCAAAGCACTATCATACTGCTTTGCAGGGCATACTGCTTCGCCGGATGGCCGGTGTAACCACATGAATGGAAATTAAAAGCGAGGTTGAAAACGGGGAAATCAGCGCAAACGAAAACGGGCCAGCATAATGCTGACCCGTTAAGAATTTTGGCGGAGGAGTAGAGATTCGAACTCTAGAACGCTTTCGCGTCGCCGGTTTTCAAGACCGGTGCCTTCAACCACTCGGCCACTCCTCCGCAACGACGCGAACTATAAACAGTGTGCCGAATATTGTAAAGCGACACATCGCTCAATCGACTGAAAAACAGGCAACAACTAATTGAAAGCGTACAAAATCGCCATCAGGCTCAAACTTTTATCGTCAACAGCGTAAAGAAGGGTAAAACGGCTTTAATAACATAATGCAACTACTTACTCTCTTTAAAGACAACAATGGCCCCCTTAATAGAGAGAGTCGTTATATGGACCGCATTATTGCTTCCTCCACACGCGAGCAATCGCTGCTCAGTACCCACAAGGTACTTCGTAATACCTATTTCCTGCTGTCGCTGACGCTGGGTTTCTCCGCCGTCACCGCCACCCTTAGTACCGTGCTGAACCTGCCGTCGCCGGGTCTGATCCTGATGCTGGTCGGTTTTTACGGTCTGATGTTCCTGACCTATCGTCTGGCGGACCGCCCGGCCGGTATTCTGGCTGTGTTCGCGCTGACCGGCTTTATGGGTTATACCCTCGGCCCATTGCTGAGCTCGCTGATCGCCGCCGGCGCCAGCGACATTATCATGCTGGCATTGGGCGGCACGGCACTGGTGTTCTTCTGCTGCTCCGCCTACGTGCTGACCACCCGTAAGGACATGTCTTTCCTGTCCGGCATGCTGATGGCTGGCTTCGTGGTGCTGCTGGTGGCGACGATTGCCAACCTGTTCCTGAATCTGCCGGGGCTGCATCTGGCGATCAGTGCGATGTTTATCCTGTTCTCCGCCGGTGCGATTCTGTGGGAGACCAGCAACATCGTCCACGGCGGCGAAACCAATTACATTCGTGCGACAGTCAGCCTGTATGTCTCCATCTACAACCTGTTTGTCAGCCTGTTGAGCCTGTTGGGAATGTCACGCAGCGAGTAACCGAGCGCCTGTAACAGACGCAGCCAGACAAGGCGCCTTCGGGCGCCTTGTTGTTTTTCCGCGGCATGTTAAAACGGCACGTTTCAAAGCGCGTCATGCGTCATCTTCTGTGTTCGCCACAAAGTTTGCTAGACTAGGCGCGTTTTCACGTCATACCGAGGCAATATGTTAGTGTTTGAAGACCGGGTCATCGATACCGATGCCCAGGGATATCTGAAAGACAGCAGCGACTGGCAGGAAGGCATGGCCCCCATGCTGGCGGAACAGGAAGGCATCACGCTCACGGATGCGCACTGGGAAGTCGTGCGCTTTGTCAGGGCGTTTTACCTCGAATTCAATACCTCGCCCGCCATCCGTATGCTGGTTAAAGCGATGGCTCAGAAATACGGCGAGGAGAAAGGCAACAGCCGTTATCTCTACCGTCTGTTTCCCAAAGGCCCGGCCAAACAGGCGACCAAAATTGCCGGGCTGCCGAAGCCGGTGAAATGCATTTGAATATTCAGGCGCGCGCCTTCAATAGCGAATGGTAAAATCGCGCGCATCGGTGGCGGGGTGCGGCTCCATCAACACCTTGTCCACCCGGGCATGACGCGGCCCACCCTGCTTCAGCCAAGCCGCCAGTTGCTCTACGGCATCCGCTTCGCCACTGGCGACGACTTCCACACTGCCGTCATCGCAGTTTCTGACGTAGCCGCGCACACCCAACTGGCGAGCCTGCATTTGGGTGTGATAGCGAAATCCTACTCCCTGCACCATTCCGTAAACCCAGGCAATCACGGATACCGTCGACATCTTTCCCTCCTCAATCGCCACCGTATACAGTGTAAAAATGCATCAGAGTTAACGCATTTTTGCCAGCGTTCGGCCTATTATTAATACAATAAAAAGATCGACTGGCTAAGCCGTCCTGATGAAGATCGCCACCGCACCTGATGACTTGAAAACCACGCGTCATCCCCCATTTAAGGTACGTAATACGTTTCTCGGGAGGTTGTATGATTAACTGTAAATTCACCATCGGACAGCAGATTCGTCATAAGCTACTGGGATACCCCGGCGTCGTCATCGACATTGATCCTGAATACTCCCTTGAGCAGCCGAAGTGGGAGGAGCTAGCGGTCAATGACACCCTGCGAACGGCGCCCTGGTATCACGTGGTGATGGAAGATGAACAGGGCCGCCCTATTCACACCTATCTGGCGGAAGAGCAACTGGTCAATGAAGACCCCAACCCTTCCGAACATCCATCGCTGGATGAACTGGCCGCCACTATCCGGCGCCGCGCCCCGCGCCTGCTGCACTAATATGTCATGATTGCGGCGTGTGTTTGCCGTCAGCCCTGCGTTTAACGCCAATATTGTTTTTTACCGGAAAACCGTATTTTCTTTAGCGGAAAAGTGGCATGCCGGCCTATTTTTCCAGCCCTAACCGGGGAATTTCGATTTTCGGGCAACGATCCATCACCACCGTCAACCCCGCGTCATGCGCCAGTACCGCTGCGGCTTCGTTGATGACGCCAATTTGCAGCCACAGTACCCGCGCACCGATAGCTATCGCCTCCTGAGCGACTTCAAACGCCGCGTCCGGCTGGCGAAAGACATCGACCATATCAACCGGTTCCGGAATATCGCCCAGTGACGCATAGGCGGTTTGCCCCAGCAGGGTTTGCCCCGCCAGACGAGGGCTAACCGGAATCACCCGGTATCCCTGCCCAAGCAGATAGGCCATCACCCCGTAACTCGGGCGAGCAGGATTCTCGCTGGCCCCGACCAGCGCAATGGTTTTCACCTGATTCAGTATCGCTTTAATAGCGTTGTCTTGCATGGTTGCCTCCGCGACCGTTGACCCTATAAGCGCCCGCTCTCAGGCATGATGCCGGAAAAACCGAAGGCGCCAGGGCACTGCCTGCTATCAGTGTAACGCAGAATACCAGCGCCGATACGTCGTGCCGGCAAAATCCATCGGCAGGCGCATTACAAGCGCATCGTGCTGCCTGACGGCCTATCTGCCCGAGGACTTATTAATAACCAAATATTTCATTTTTAAAATTTTGACACATTCTGTTCATTACTGAACAATACGGCGATAAGATCCGTAATGAGGCATGTATGAAAACGATTCCCGCTATCGCCGCCACGCTGTGGTTGCTCACGCTCAGCTCTCTGGCGATGGCGACGACGCTGAAACTCAGGCCTGATATTGAACTGATGATGGTCGATGGGAAAAAGGTTTCCGGTTCGCTGCTCAACGGCGCAGATAGCCTCGAACTGGAAAAGGGTTATCATCAAATCGTTTTCCAGGCGCTGCGAACGGTTGGGTCATCCGGTGGGACAAAACAGACTTATCGCTCACCCGGTTTGATTGCCGTCTTCGACGCACACAACCTTAATGAAGTTTCTATCCGCCTTTCGGACCTGGAAAGCCCGAATGCGCAGCGGGATTTCAGCCAGTCCCCCGATTATCAACTGGTAGACAGCAAAAGCCAGTCTATCCCGATCCGCACCGATGTGTTGCGCGCTGGCGAAGTAGAACTGTCCGGTGAAATCGAAAAACGTATGGCCGACTACAATCGTTCGAGTCAACCCGCGGCCGTTATTACCTTCGCGCAGCACTCCCCCGCAAAGGCTACCGTCACTACCAGCACGCCGGCCAATCCGCTGGATCCGCTCGGCATCATGCAATACTGGTTTCAGCAATCCGACAAAGGCACGCGCCAGCGATTTCTGGAATGGGCGAGAGAAAGGGAAGCCCAATAAGTATGCTGATTTTACAGACAAAAAACGCTGTTTTTGGAAAGATGCTCGCATTTTTTCAGTCTGCCGCTTTCCACTGAAACTCTGTTTCCGTAATCTGTGAAAACTATACTGTTCGAAGGATGTCGCCATGGAGTACACCACCCGCACAATCGAGGTGCACAAGCACATTGCACTGGTTGCGCATGATCACTGTAAAGAATCGCTGCTGGAATGGGTTAGCGCCAACAAGACCCAACTGGCGGAACACCATTTGTATGCGACCGGCACCACAGGCAACCTGATTCAGCTACACACCGGCCTGCCGGTCAGAAGCATGCTAAGTGGGCCGATGGGTGGTGATCAGCAGGTGGGCGCCCTGATCTCCGAGGAGAAAATCGACATGCTGATTTTTTTCTGGGATCCGTTGAACGCCGTGCCGCATGACCCCGATGTCAAAGCGCTGTTGCGCCTGGCAACGGTGTGGAATATCCCGGTCGCCACCAACCGTTCCACAGCAGACTTCCTGATTAACTCCACACTGTTCCGTCAGCCGGTTTCCATCACGATCCCGGATTATCAGCGCTACCTTCAGGGGCGCCTGAAGTAACCGCCGTTTTTCCGCCAGAGCTGCTGGCCGGCTACCCGGCCAGTTTTCCCTTCAGAAAATAAACCAATAGCGTTACCGTTAGCCCGGCTTGCGCTGCATCGGCACGCCCAGTTGATGCAAGTCGTCCACAAACACCGAGGGTTCGTCACGATCGTACAGCAGCCACACCTGATGTTTCGCCCTGGTCAACGCCACATATAACAAGCGGCGCTCTTCCGCATCCGGGAAAGGCTCCGGTCGTGGCAACAATACCGCTTCCAGCACCGATTCACGCGGTGGCGCAGGAAAACCGTCACGCCCTTCATGCAGCCCCAGCACAATCACATAGTCCGCCTGCTGCCCCTTGCTGGCATGAATAGTCATGAAATCAAGCTGCAAATGCGGCCAGCGGGTCGGCGCCTTTTCCAGCGCATCAGGCCGTAAATGGTGATAACGCGCCAGCACCAGAATGCGCGCTTCCGTAGTCACATACCCACTCATCTTGTCCAGCAAGGCCTCAAGCTGCTCCTGCGGCAGCAACACCACCGATTTTTTATTGCCGTCTCGCAGGCTGTTGAGTGTTTTTTTCAGCTGGGCTGGGTTTTGTTGAATGAAGCGGCCGGCGATATCGCCAATACGGTGATTAAAGCGATAAGTGGTATCCAGCACGCACTGCGCGCCTTCGCCAAAGTGCTGTTCAAATGCCGTGGTGAGCGTCAGCTCAGCGCCGCTGAAACGGTAGATCGCCTGCCAGTCATCGCCAACCGCAAACAAACTGCTGTCGGGATCCTGCCGTCGCAGCGCATCCAGCAAGCGGGCGCGCTGGGGAGAAATATCCTGAAATTCGTCCACCAGAATATGTCGCCACGGACTGACAAAACGTCCTTTGTCCAGGAAGTTGATCGCCTGATGGATCAAGCCGGAAAAATCCACCGCGCCTTCATCTTTCAACGCTTTTTTCCAGGCTTTCAGCAAGGGCGCCATTAACCGCAACCGTTGCTGAAACAGCGGACGCGTTTCGTCATCGGCCAGCGCCAGCATCTCGCTCTGGGTGCCGCCCTGCATCCGCATCAGCCCCAGCCACCGCTCCAGCCGGCCGGCCAGCCGCGACGCGATAGCCGCATCCTGCCAGAAATTTCCCTCAGGCAGCGTCCACTCCAGTTCTTCGGTCAGCCACTGTCGCCATCCTTTCGCCTGGGTTTTCTTTTCGTCGCACTGCTGCTGCCAGTGCTGGATCAAAAATGCGCGCCGATGCGCGCCGTCGGTTTCCAGTTGGCTGATCACCGGTGCCTTGCGGCTGCACTGCTGAATGATGTGCAGCGCCAGCGCATGAAAGGTCTTGGCCTGAATATCGTCGGTGTGCAGCCGTTCACGAATACGGCCGTTCATTTCATCCGCCGCCTGCCGGCCAAACGCCAGCAACAGGATCTGTTGCGCCGACGCTTCGGCCCGATGCAGCAACCAGGCGGCACGCGCCACCAACACCGACGTTTTGCCGCTGCCGGCGCCGGCCAGCACCAGCACGGCGTTTTCGCCATTCACCACAGCCTGACACTGGCTGGGATTCAACGGCGAACTTTCTACCGAATCGAAAAACGCTTTCTGCTCTATCAGAATCGTTTCCATCCAGCGCTGGTTGGCTTGCAGACGTAATGCCTCCCCCTGTTCCAGCCAGCGCAGACAACGCTGATAGTTGTCCCGGCAATGCTCAAACTCGTCCAGACGCGTCAGCGGCAGCGGTAACGCGGCGAATCCCGCCCGAATATCCTGCTGCACACGCGCCAGCGCCTGACGGCTGAACCAGCCATCCGCCGTTTCCTGATTCGCAATCGTGTCCACCAGCTGTTGCAATACGTCTTTGCAGACATCGCTCATCTCCTGGCTCCAGCACTGCCAGGACTTGAACAGATGGCGGAAAAACTGCTGGGTCTCCTGCCACTCCGTACCGTGCAGGCGCACCACCTTGTTTTCCGGCAACTCGAACTCCAGCTCGCCCCAGATCAACCCTTTCTTGCAGCGAATCGCCAGCAATTGATTAAAAGGAATGAGATATTCATGTCGCTCACCGCTAACATTGACGCCGGCATTCAGCAATTGCACACGGTTGTAGGGATGCTGTGCCAGATGCTTACCCAACGAGGTCGATTTCAGTTCCATGAGCCCTGTGCCATTTTCAGAAGAAATGTTCAAAGTTGTAGTGTAACCGCTATCCGACTTCGCGCTCTAGCCAGAAAAACACGTTAGAATAACCCGGCTAATAATGTGATAATTCGTTTCCCGTCATAGGGTTTGACCGAGGGTAGTCATATCATGCGAGCCGTACTTAATATCCTGAATTTCGTGCTGGGCGGTTTTTTCACCACGCTCGCCTGGCTGCTGGCCACCGCCGTCAGCATTGTGCTGGTATTTACCCTGCCGCTGACGCGCTCATGCTGGGAAATCACCAAACTGTCTTTGCTGCCATACGGCAATGAAGCCATCCATATCGATGAGCTGCGTCCGGAGCAGAAAAGTTCGCTGCTCAACGCCGGCGGCACGTTGCTGAATGTCTTCTGGCTGGTTGTTTTCGGCTGGTGGCTGTGCCTGTCGCATATCGTCAGCGGAATCGCCCAGTGCCTGACGATCATCGGCATTCCGGTCGGGATCGCCAACTTCAAAATTGCCGCCATCGCCCTCTGGCCGGTGGGGCGTCGCGTGGTGTCGGTGGAAGAGGCGCAAGCCGCCAGAGAAGCCAACGCCCGTCGGCGTTATCAGTAACCGAAACGGACCATCATCGTGCAACTGAGCGTTTCGACCAGCCTGCGGCGAGTCATCTACAACAGCGGTTGGCTGTATAACCTGCGGATCCTGATCGCGCTCAGCGGCGTGGCGTTCCTGCCCTGGTGGCTGGGTGTTCCCACCAGCACCATTCCCCTGGCGCTGGGCGTGGTGGCCGCCGCCCTGACCGATCTTGATGACCGGCTGTCCGGCCGCCTGTTTAATCTGCTGATTACACTCGCCTGCTTTCTGGTCGCATCGGTGTCGATCGAACTGCTCTACCCGCACCCCTGGTTATTTGTCGTCGGCCTGGCGATCTCGACCTGGAGCTTTATTCTGCTGGGCTCGCTGGGGCAACGCTACGCCACCATCGCTTTCGGCGCGCTGCTGATCGCCATCTACACCATGCTGGGCATTTCGCTTTACAGCGACTGGTATCAGCAACCGTTTCTGCTGTTGCTGGGCGCGTTGTGGTACAACTTGCTGACCCTGCTCGGCCACCTGCTGTTTCCTATCCGGCCGCTGCAGGACAATCTGGCGCGCTGCTACCAGCAACTGGCTCACTATCTGGAAACCAAATCCAACCTGTTCGACCCCGATATCGACGACACCGATCAACCGCTGATCGACGTGGCGATGGCCAACGGTCAACTGGTGGATACGCTCAATCAGGCCAAAGCATCGCTGCTGACAAGGCTGCGAGGCGATCGCGGTCAGCGCGGCACCCGACGCACACTGCACTATTATTTTGTCGCGCAGGACATCCACGAGCGTGCCAGCTCGGCGCATATCCAGTATGAGCAGTTGCGCCATACCCTGCGCTACAGCGATGTGCCTTTTCGGTTCCAGCGCCTATTGTTCATGCTGTCCCGCGCCTGCCTGCAGGTCTCGCAGTCCATTTTACTGCAGCAAAAATACCAGCACGACTACCGTATCGAGCGTGCCTTCTCTCATCTGGACGCTGCAATCGACAGACTGGCGGTTCAAGGTGCGGAAACGTTATCCATCAAAGCGTTACGCCATTTGCTCAACAATCTGCGCGCGATTGACGCCCAGTTAATCAATATCCAGTCCGAGCAGACGCTCGAACGCCATAATCACCATCTCCCGGCAGAAAACCGACTATCGGACGATAAAATCGCCGGCTGGAGCGATATCAGGCTGCGCCTCAACCGCCATCTTACGCCGCAGTCGTCGTTGTTCCGCCACGCGGTGCGCATGTCGTTGGTACTGTGCATCGGGTACGCCATTATCCAGTTGACCGGTTTGCAACACGGCTACTGGATTCTGCTGACCAGTCTGTTTGTCTGCCAGCCTAACTACAACGCCACCCGCCGACGTTTAGCACTGCGTATTGTCGGTACGCTGGGCGGCGTGCTTATCGGCGTGCCGCTGCTGTATATCGTTCCGTCGCTGGAAGGACAACTGGCGCTGATTGTCATCAGTGGTGTACTGTTTTTCGCGTTCCGCACCGTGCAATACGCACAGGCCACGCTGTTTATCACCCTGCTGGTGTTGATGTGTTTTAATCTGCTGGGCGAGGGACTGGAGGTAGCCATTCCCAGAGTGGTCGATACCTTGCTGGGCTGTGGCATCGCCTGGGCGGCGGTCAGCTTTATCTGGCCGGACTGGAAATTTCGCGGCTTGCCTGCGGTGATCAACAAGGCTATGAACAATAATTGCCGTTATCTCGACGCTATCATGGTTCAGTATCATCAGGGCAAGGACAACGGACTTCCTTATCGGATTGCCCGCCGCGACGCCCACAACAGCGATGCGGAACTGGCTTCGGTGGTGTCCAACATGTCCGCCGAACCGCATGCCCGACCGAACACGATGGAAAATGCCTTCAGATTGATGTGCCTCAATCACACCCTGCTGGGGTATATCTCCACCCTGGGCGCGCACCGCGAACACATTCGTTCGGCCGAAACGCTACAGTTGCTGAATGATGCCGTCTGCTATGTCGACGACGCCCTGCATCAGGACAATGGCGACCAGGCCGCGCTGGACAGAGAACTGGACGCGCTGAAAAACCGCATCCATGCCCAGTCGCCAGAGCAGGACAGTAAAGAGCAGTTGGTATTGCAACAGGTTAATCTCATCATTGGCCTGCTGCCGGAGCTGACGCAGCTAAAAAACCAAGATGATTGCCGAAGAGAATCGACCACAGGAACCGATGCATCGCCATCGACAGCAGACCTCGGCGCGCTAATTGAGCCGGGGAGGCCTGAAAGCCCGCGGGCTGGTGTTCTCGAACCATTCAATCAGCTCGCTGCGCATGCCTTGCGGCAGCGCCGCCTGATGGACGCCGCAGATGGCGCCGGCCAGCGCCAGCAGCACATTAACGCTCAGATTCTGGCTGACGGAACGCAGTTTAAGATAGCTGGTTTTTGCCCCGAGCCGATGCAATTCATCGATATTTCTAATTCCCACTTTCCAGAGCAGTCGCTCCAGGTCGTGATTGATGTTCGGCAGGTCCTTCAGCCTGATGCAGCGTTTTTTGGCGGCTTTATCCTGCCGGGCCCCCTGAAGAGATTGTGACGCCAGTTCCAGCAGTCCCGACTCATCCCGCCAGAGCGCCTCACCCACCAGATAATAATTGAGCGGCACCGGCAGGCCGCGTTTGGTATAAATCAGTTTGGGCGTCTGCTGGTCAAGGAAAAAGTCCTCGTTATGCTGCGCCGCGCGCAAATAGAGTTCTCCGCTGGAGACCAGCGCAAAAATCACCCCGTCCGCGGCAATGCTGTAGCCGCCGAACTGAGATCGAGAGAGAATATTCCCCAGCGGGGCAAACACGATTTTTGCCTGCAAAATCCTTTTTTCACATAGCCCTTTCATTACTTTTTCCTTGTATTGAACGTTTTTTCCTGTTTACCAGAGACATCCGTAACTGGAACAATTAATTAAACACAGCAAAACTGCGTCTTCAAATACAAAAAATGTTATGCAGGCAACGACATAACGATTATGCGAAGCGCTTTCAGAAATTCCGGTTGATCTTTGCTCACACAAAAGATACTGTACACCCATACAGTAATGCTGTGAGGTAAAGAAATCATGCGTACTCAAACCATCCGTTCCCGCCATGTCTGCCACTCGTCACACCTGGGCCATAACGCGATGCCGAAAACCGCCTCCAGCGGGTTCATCAGCGAAATCGTCTATGGTGATGATCATCCCATGCTGACGCCGTTGTTGCTTCCCCTGTTACAACAACTGGGATCGCAGTCGCGCTGGTTGCTCTGGCTTTCCCCACAGCAGAAACTCAGCCGCCTGTGGCTGCAGCAGGCAGGGTTGCCACTGGAGAAAATGATTGAACTGCACCGCATCAATCCGGTATCGACCGTTGATGCAATGGAGAAAGCATTACTGACGGGTAATTACAGCGCCGTGTTGTGCTGGTTGCCAAATGAGCTGGATAATGAACAAAAAATGCGGTTGCAAAGAGCGGCACAGCATGGAAATACCTATGGATTTATTATGCGTCCAGAGGAAAAAACAATCATAAGACCATTTTCCACACTAAAAATTCACTCAAGATTGTATCACTAAATGAATATTAGGATTTTTCTTACAGGGATGTAGCAGGCCCCTCGCAGCCCCCGGAAATACAGTGCCCAGGATGTTATTGCGAAGTATTAATATCAAGAGACATCGGGTTAATCTGACAAAATCGTCCATTATTTGTTAGTAATTATGTATGAACGACTGATTTTTTCATGGCGTCTGTCACATCATACTTGTAACTTTCTCACCACGTTGTAGACTTTAGCTCGCTGGAGTTGCCCTTCCATAACGTCAGTTCACTGGCAGCAAGTAATTAGACCAAGGGCAATGTCTCCGAGAAAGGATTTTAACCAAAGGCTGATTAGCTTTCAGAGTTAATTGCCGATTTGGATGATAATGAGGCGTAAAATGAAAAAAACAGCTATCGCGATTGCAGTGGCACTGGCTGGCTTTGCTACCGTAGCACAAGCCGCACCGAACGATAACACCTGGTATGCGGGTGCTAAACTGGGTTGGTCCCAGTACCACGACACCGGCCTGACCGGCAATGGTTACAACGTGACCAACGCTGCGCAGAACCAACTGGGTGCCGGCGCATTCGGTGGTTATCAGGCTAACCCGTATCTGGGTTTTGAAATGGGCTACGACTGGCTGGGCCGTATGAAGTATAACGGCGGCAACCAGGGCAGCTTCAAAGCTCAGGGCGTTCAGCTGGCAGCTAAGCTGAGCTACCCGATCGTTGACGATCTGGACATCTACACCCGTCTGGGTGGTTTTGTATGGCGTGCAGACAGCCACGACAACTCCGGCCTGAACGACCACGACACCGGCGTTTCTCCGCTGGCAGCTGTGGGTGTTGAATACGCTATCACCAAAAACTGGGCAACCCGTCTGGACTACCAGTGGGTGAACAACATCGGCGACGCGTCCACCGTTGGCGGTCGTCCGGACAATGGCCTGCTGAGCGTGGGCGTTTCTTACCGTTTCGGTCAGGAAACTGCTGCTCCGGCTCCGGTTATTGCTGCTCCGGCCCCGACTCCGGCTCCGGCTCCGGTTGTTCAGACCAAACGTTTCACCCTGAAGTCTGACGTACTGTTCAACTTCAACAAAGCAACTCTGAAACCGGAAGGTCAGCGTTCTCTGGACCAGCTGTACTCTCAGCTGAGCACTCTGGATCCGAAAGACGGTTCCGTAGTCGTTCTGGGCTTCACCGACCATCTGGGTTCCGACCAGTACAACCAGACTCTGTCCACCAAACGTGCACAGACTGTTGTTGACTACCTGGTTCACAAAGGTATCCCGGCTAACAAGATCTCTGCTCGCGGTATGGGTAAAGCTAACCCGGTTAGCGGTTCTACCTGCACTAACGTGAAAGCTCGCGCTGCACTGATCGATTGCCTGGCACCGGATCGTCGTGTAGAGATCGAAGTGAAAGGCATCAAAGACGTAGTTACTCAGCCTCAGGCTTAATCGCCGCTGAAATTACGTTTACAAGAGGTACGGTAATCTAATAGGTTGCGGTTACTTCCACAAAAAGCAGTCTCTGTTTTTACAGAAGCTGCTTTTTTTATTTCCGAAAATCTCCCAACAATAACCTCATCCTGCCTGGGAATTTCTCTTTACCTTCATAACATAAATCGATGTCACGACAGAACTCGCGGTTATAGAAACGCCGACATGTCAGTCATAATAACGACGTGGTACAGATGTACTTTCCTACCGAAAAATAAATCAGCGTTATACCCTAAATAATTCGAGTTACAGGACAACACGCTGATGTATTAAGCAACGCCACACGTTGTCCCTTTAGGGCAAGACTCATTTTGAGCCTTGTAACGCAGCAACCAAGTGAATATCCAGGGGATTACATAAGTAAGTGACTGGGATATGCGACAAATCTGCCGGAAGCAGATTTAAACGCAACGCGCTGCGGCCCCAAAGGGGCGAGGCACAGGGATGTTCCGGGTAATAAAGCCAGCGCACCTGCAACTTGAGGTAGCACAGATATATAAAAACACATCGGATAGCTTCATGAATTACCGACTTTAAAATGGCCCCGGTAAAATAATGATTAGATTAGTGGTTAAAAGATAAGAAAATAGAGAAAATATACAGCAGATAAAAAATCACATGATTACTCCCCTCTGTTTAGAGGTGAGTACATAATAGGCCATAGAACCAGCATAAAAACGAAATTCCTGTTAATTTTTGCAGACTAAAAGCGCGCTGCAGCATACGGACTATCATTCAGGTAAAGCCAATTCGGCATCCACAGACGCTATCACACGTGATTACAGTCAAAATAGTAGTGATGATTAGTGTACAAGTGAATTCATTCACGAAAACGACACCGCAGCTGGCTATACCGGGCTATTTTAGCAATCCAGATAGTCTGTCGCAGGCACCTGACCGGATTGGTTAAGGATACTATTTTCTATGAATTATGAGAAAAAGCGAACGGGCGTTCATAATATTACCGACTATTTTGATATTTATTTCTCATATCAACCAGACCGGCCGTTCTGGTCTGGCCGATTTATCATGCCATTGAAGCAAACCAGCAAAGTTCTGTTGTCTGGCTGGAAATAAACCGTGGCAGGATAAAGAATTACAGATACGAGCTAAAGTTCATGCCTGTTTGAATAATACGTTGTTTAAAAGCAGGCCGGCGTTCGCAGCGAACTCGATCGCCTAAGGTGTTCTGGGTAAGGTGCTGACTGGAAAACTATGTAGTCGAGAATAGGTAATATGTCGTGGAGAATATGCAGTTGGGAAAATAAGCCGTACGTCTTCACCTTGCTGGCAACCCGTATCCGCTACTGATTGATAACACCTCGCCACGCTGTTCAAAAAAATAGCATCGGCGCGCACATGAGCACATAAGATGTGGGCGGGAATCCAACGCCGGCCCCCGCCCTGTTATGCCGCGCCGCCGCAACGGCTTACGCCCCTCTATCAGGCGCTGGCGGCATTCAGTTGCTCAATCTCCTGAGACGTCAGCGTCAGCCGGGTCGCGCTGGCCAGTTCCGCCACCTGTTCGACCGAGGTGGCGCTAACTATCGGCGACGTCACGCCGGGCCGGGCAATCAGCCACGCCAGAGCGACCTGACCCGGCGTCGTGCGATGTGCCTCGGCCACCTGATCCAGTGCGTTTAGGATCGCCAGACCGCGCGGGTTGAGATAACGCTCCACCACCCCCTGACCGCGCGCACTTTTGGCGGCATCGGCAGCCGTGCGGTATTTGCCGGACAAAAAGCCGCTCGCCAGCGAATAATACCCGATCACTCCCAGCCCGTTGGCCTTCACCACCGGTTCCAGCGTGGCTTCATAGTGCTGACGATCGTACAGATTGTATTCCGGTTGCAGGGTTTCATAACGCGCCAGGTGGTTATCCTTGCTGACCTGCAACGCCTGCGCCAGACGTTCGCCTTCGTAATTGGATGCACCGATGGCGCGTACCTTGCCTTCGCGAATCAGCGCGTCGAACGCCGACAGCGTCTCTTCCAGCGGGGTACTTTTATCATCATCATGGGATTGATACAGGTCGATATAGTCGGTCTGCAGGCGACGCAGCGAATCTTCCACCGCCCGACGAATGTAAGCGGCAGACAACCCGTGCCGTTCGCCGCCCATGTCCTTGCCCACTTTGGTGGCGATAATCACCCGATCGCGGTTTCCACGCTGTTTCAGCCAGTTGCCAATAATGCTTTCCGACTCACCGCCTTTATTGCCCGGCGCCCAGGTCGAATACACATCGGCGGTATCAATAAAGTGCAGCCCCTGATCCAGCAGGGCGTCCAGCACCCGAAACGAGGCTGACTCGTCAATGGTCCAGCCAAACACGTTGCCGCCGAAAGTCAGCAACGGCACCCGAATTCCTGAATGTCCTAGTTCACGTAATGCGTCAGACGCAGGCATTGTCATCTCCTTGTGTTGTTTCCCAGCCCGACGAGGTTGCCGGCGGGGAATCTTCATCACAGCATTTTCCAGTCAGACATGATGAAATCGCCCTGACATCACCCAGACAGAAGTGAATGCTATGAGACCCACGCTTTAGTTTAGGTTATTTTCCGCGATATAATCTCGCTTTTGCGCCTTACGTCTCATTTTAAGCGCAATCGTTACATAAAATGACGACCAAAAATCGGCCCCTATCATAATTTGGAGCAAACATGTCCAACATTCTGCAATTTATTCTGGCGCTGCTCGTTGTCGCCGGCCTGTCACTGCTGGTGTGCCGCGATCGCAAAAGCATTCGCGTCAGGTATATTGTTCAACTTTTAGTCATTGAAATTCTGCTTGCCTACTTCTTCCTTTATTCCAGCGCAGGGTTGGGTTTCGTTAAAGGCTTCGCGGGTCTGTTTGACAAGCTGCTCAGTTTCGCTGGCGAAGGCACCACCTTCGTCTTCGGCAACATCGGTAACAATAGTTTCGTGTTCTTCCTGAAAGTACTGTGCCCGATCGTATTCATTTCCGCGCTGATCGGTATTTTGCAGCACATCAAAGTCCTGCCGTTCATCATCCGCCTGATCGGTACCATTCTGTCCAAGGTCAACGGCATGGGCAAACTGGAGTCCTTCAACGCCGTCAGCTCGCTGATTCTGGGCCAGTCTGAAAACTTCATCGCTTATAAAGACATTCTGGGGCAAATGTCCGAGAAGCGGATGTACACCATGGCCGCCACCGCCATGTCCACGGTATCGATGTCGATCGTCGGAGCCTACATGTCGATGCTGGACGCCAAATACGTCGTGGCGGCGCTGGTACTCAACATGTTCAGCACCTTCATCGTGCTGTCGCTCATCAACCCCTACGACACCAACGAAGAGAAAGAACTGCACCTGAGCAATCTGCACGAAGGTCAGAGCTTCTTCGAAATGCTGGGCGAATACATTCTGGCGGGTTTCAAGGTCGCGGTAATCGTCGCCGCGATGCTGATCGGTTTCATCGCGCTGATCGCCGGCATCAACGCCCTGTTCAGCGCCGTGTTCGGTCTGAGTTTCCAGGAAGTGTTGGGCTACGCGTTCTATCCGCTCGCCTGGGTGATGGGCATTCCGAAAGCCGAAGCGCTGCAGGTCGGCAGTATTATGGCGACCAAACTGGTTTCCAACGAATTCGTCGCCATGATGGAGCTGCAGAAAGTGGCCGGTCAGCTGTCGCCGCGCAGCGTCGGCATTCTGTCGGTCTTCCTGGTGTCTTTCGCCAACTTCTCGTCGATCGGCATCGTGGCCGGCGCTATCAAAGGCCTAAACGAAATGCAGGGCAACACCGTTTCCCGTTTCGGCCTGAAACTGGTGTACGGCTCTACGCTGGTCAGCCTGCTGTCCGCTGCCGTTGCCGGGCTGGTGCTGTAACCCTGCCGTCTTGAGAATGACATCTCGCTGACACACCCGGCATACGATCCCCGGCGTTCACCGCGCCGGGGATTCTTTTTCTACAAACCCTGACATATCTTCCATATTTCCTCCATTTTTGTCCTCGGTTCACTGTTTAAACTAGTATCATAATATTCAGTGTTTCATGGGCTTATCTTGGCCTGTGCTGATTGGAGGTTCCTTCCATAGCTATGAACGCCGCACGCTTATTTCGTTTTCTGATACTGGCTGTCGTTATTGCCGCGGCGTTTTTCGCCTGGCGTTATTTTCATCCATCACAACCAGAACCCGCCAACGGGGCAACCAGCACACAGCAATCCACCCGTCAGGGACAAGGCCGGAGCGGCGGCGGGCGCCGCGGTTCTTCGGCGCCGCCGCCGGTACAGGCCGCGCTCTCTTCTTCCTCCTCGGTGCCTTATTACCTGTCGGGTCTGGGGACGGTTACCGCCGCCAACACCGTCACGGTGCACAGCCGAGTCAGTGGTCAGTTGATGGCACTCCACTTCCAGGAAGGACAACAGGTCAAAGAAGGCGAATTGCTGGCGGAAATCGATCCGCGGCCGTTCGTGGTGGCGCTGACGCAGGCACAGGGGCAACTGGCTAAAGATCAGGCGCTGCTGGTCAACGCCCGTCAGGATCTGGCCCGCTATCAGCAACTGTCCAAAACCAGTCTGGTTTCCGGCCAGCAACTGGATACCCAGCAATCGCTGGTGCGCCAGTATGAAGCGACGGTGAAATCGGATCAGGGTTCGGTCGCCAGCGCGCAGTTGCAGCTGGATTACAGCCGCATCACCGCGCCGTTTAGCGGCCGCGTCGGCCTGCGTCAGATTGACATCGGCAACTACGTCACCAGCACCGACAACCTGCTGGTGTTAACGCAAACCCACCCTATCGACGCCGTTTTCACCGTGCCGGAAAGCGATATCGCCACCGTGCTGAAAGCGCAGAAATCCGGTCAGCCGGTACTGGTGGAAGCCTGGGATCGCGCCAATCAACACATTCTCTCCCAGGGCCGGCTGCTGAGTATGGATAACCAGATCGATGCCACCACCGGTACGCTCAAACTGAAAGCCCGCTTCGACAACGCCGACGATGCGCTGTTCCCCAATCAGTTCGTCAATATCAAGATGAAAGTGGATACCCTGCAAAATGTGGTGGTGGCGCCGTCGGCCGCGATCCAGATGGGTAACGAAGGGCGCTTTGTCTGGGTATTGAACGACCAGGATCAGGTCAGCAAACACATAGTCACCACCGGTATTCAGTACGGCCAGCAAACCGTAGTCTCGACCGGGTTGAACGCCGGCGAACGGGTGGTTACCGACGGGATCGATCGCCTGACCGAAGGCGCGCGCGTTGAAGTGCTGGCGCCCGCAACGGCGGATACCAAATCCACCGCCGGCACGGAAAAACGTCAGCATAAAGCGGAGAAATCCTGATGCAGGAGCCGACGCCGTTACAGGACGCCACGCCGCTCGACGGCGGTGGGCCGTCGCGCCTGTTTATTCTCAGGCCGATTGCCACCACGCTGCTGATGATCGCCATCCTGCTGGCCGGGATCGTAGGCTATCGCGCGTTGCCGGTCTCCGCGCTGCCGGAGGTGGACTACCCGACGATTCAGGTTGTTACGCTGTACCCCGGCGCCAGTCCGGACGTCATGACCTCGGCGGTCACCGCGCCGCTGGAACACCAGTTCGGCAGTATGTCCGGCCTCAAGCAGATGTCGAGCCAAAGCTCCGGCGGCTCGTCGGTGATCACGCTGCAGTTCCAGCTTACGCTGCCGCTGGATGTGGCGGAACAGGATGTGCAGGCGGCCATTAACGCCGCCACCAATCTGCTGCCTAGCGATCTGCCGTTTCCGCCCACCTACAGCAAGGTAAACCCGGCGGATCCGCCGATCATGACGCTGGCGGTCACCTCCACCGCCCTGCCGCTGACGCAGGTGCAGGATATGATCGAAACGCGCATCGCGCAGAAAATCGCCCAGGTGGAGGGCGTCGGGCTGGTTACCCTGGCCGGCGGACAACGGCCATCGGTGCGGGTTAAGCTCAATCCGGGCGCGCTGGCTGCCTACGGCCTGAGCAGCGAAACGGTGCGCACCGCCATCACCGCCGCCAACGTCAACACCCCCAAAGGCAGCTTTGACGGCCCGGCGCGTTCGGTCACGCTCTCCGCCAACGACCAGATGCGTTCGCTCGATGACTATCGCCAGTTGATCATTACCTGGAAAAACAACGCCCCGGTGCGGCTGCAGGATGTCGCCACGGTGGAGCAGGCGGCGGAAAACACCTATCTGGCAGCGTGGGCTAACCAGAATCAGGCGATTGTCCTCAACATTCAGCGTCAGCCGGGAGCCAACGTGATTGCTACCGCCGACCACATCCGCAGCTTGCTGCCGACGCTGAAAGCCAGTTTACCCAAGTCGGTGGACGTCGCCCTGCTCACCGACCGTACCACCACCATCCGCGCGTCGGTGGACGATGTACAGTTTGAGCTGATTTTGGCTATCGCATTGGTAGTGATGGTGATTTACCTGTTCCTGCGCAACGCGGTGGCGACGCTGATCCCCAGCATCGCGGTGCCGTTGTCGCTGGTGGGCACCTTCGCCGCCATGTATTTTCTCGGTTTTTCGATCAACAACCTGACGCTGATGGCGCTGACCATCGCCACCGGCTTCGTGGTGGATGACGCCATCGTGGTGATCGAAAACATCGCCCGCTATATCGAGAAGGGTGAAAAACCGCTGCAGGCGGCACTGAAAGGCGCGGGGGAAATCGGCTTTACCATTATCTCGCTGACCTTTTCGCTGATCGCGGTGCTGATCCCGCTGCTGTTCATGGGCGATATCATCGGTCGCCTGTTCCGCGAGTTCGCCGTGACGCTGGCGGTGTCGATCCTGATCTCCGCCGTAGTGTCGCTGACGCTGACGCCGATGATGTGCGCACGCCTGCTCAGCCATCACTCGCTGAGCCAGCAGAACCGTTTTACCCGCGCCAGCGAAAAATTCTTTGATTGGGTCATCGCGTGGTACGGCCGTGGTCTGACGCGGGTACTCAGCCATCCGTGGATTACCCTCAGCGTCGCGCTGAGCACGCTGGTGCTGACCATCCTGCTGTATATCGTGATCCCCAAAGGCTTTTTCCCGATTCAGGACAACGGCATCATTCAGGGCACCGTGCAGGCGTCGCAAACCATCTCCTTCACCGGCATGGTGGACAAACAGCAGCAGGTCACTTCGCTTATCATGCAGGACCCGGCGGTGGAAAGCGTCTCGTCGTTTATCGGCGTCGACGGCACCAACCCGTCGCTCAACAGCGGCAGATTGCAGATCAACCTGAAACCGTTGGATGAGCGCAGCGACCGTATTCAGGGCGTGATTGAACGACTGCAACAACGGACGTCCGCCCTGCCCGGCGTGCAGCTTTATCTGCAACCGGTGCAGGATCTGACCATTGATACCCAGGTCAGCCGCACCCAGTATCAGTTCACCCTGCAAACCATGTCGCTGGACGAACTCAGCACCTGGGTGCCGAAACTGACCGCCGAGCTACAGAAACTGCCGCAGTTGCAGGATGTCAGCAGTGACTGGCAGGACAGCGGCGCGGTGGCCTACCTCAAGGTCAACCGCGACAGCGCCAGCCGTCTCGGCATCACCATGTCGCAGGTGGACAGCGCGTTGTACAACGCCTTCGGTCAGCGACTGATCTCCACCATTTACACCCAGTCCAACCAGTACCGGGTGGTGCTGGAGCAGCGCCACGACAGCAGCAACGGGCTGGCGGCGCTGGACGATATCCGGTTGATCAACAGTAGCGGCGGCGTGGTACCGCTCAACAGCATCGCCTCGGTGGAAGAGCGTCAGGGGCCGTTGTCTGTCAATCATATCGATCAGTTCCCCTCCACCACCATTTCGTTCAACGTGGCGTCCGGCTACGCGCTGGGGGATGCGCTGAAAGTCATTCAGCAGACGCAGCAACAGATGCAGTTGCCCAGCGACATCATCACCCGCTTTCAGGGCAGCACGCTGGCGTTTCAGTCGGCGCTGACCAGCACCATCTGGCTGGTGGTGGCCGCGGTGGTGGCAATGTATATCGTGCTGGGCGTGCTGTATGAAAGCTTTATCCACCCGGTCACCATTCTGTCCACCCTGCCGACCGCCGGGGTCGGCGCGCTGCTGGCGTTGATGATCGCCGGCAGCGATCTGAACATCATCGCCATCATCGGCATCATTTTGCTGATCGGCATCGTGAAGAAGAACGCCATCATGATGATCGATTTTGCGCTGGCCGCCGAACGCGAACAGGGGATGACGCCGTATCAGGCCATTTATCAGGCTTGCCTGCTGCGTTTCCGCCCGATCCTGATGACCACGATGGCGGCGCTGCTCAGCGCCGTGCCGCTGATGTTCAGTACCGGCGTGGGCGCGGAGCTGCGCCGCCCGCTCGGCATCTGTATGGTCGGCGGGCTGGTGATGAGCCAGGTGCTGACGCTGTTCACCACGCCGGTGATCTATCTGCTGTTTGACCGCCTGGCGCATCGTCTGCGTCGCCGTCAGCCGCAGGAAGGGGAAGCACAGTGAAGTTCTTTGCGCTGTTTATCCATCGCCCGGTCGCCACCACATTGCTGGCGCTGGCGATAGCGCTGTGCGGCCTACTCGGCTATCAGTTGCTGCCGGTGTCGCCGCTGCCGCAGGTGGATTACCCGGTGATTTCGGTCACCGCCACCTTGCCCGGCGCGTCGCCGGAAACCATGGCGTCGTCGGTGGCGACGCCGCTGGAGCGCTCGCTGGGCCGCATCGCCGGCGTCAATGAAATGACCTCGATGAGTTCGCTGGGCAATACCCGCATCATCCTGCAGTTCGCGCTGGAGCGCGATATCAACGGCGCGGCCCGCGACGTGCAGGCGGCGATCAACGCCGCCCAGAGCCTGTTGCCGAGCAGCATGCCGAGCCGCCCCTATTACCGAAAAGTAAACCCGTCCGATGCGCCAATCATGATCATGACGCTGACATCGGACACCTACGGTCCTGGCCAGTTGTACGACTACGCCTCTACCCAGATCGCCCAGCGCGTCTCGCAGATCGACGGCGTCGGCGACGTCACCATCGGCGGCAGTTCGTTGCCGGCGGTGCGGGTGGCGCTCAACCCGCAGGCGCTGTTCAATCAGGGCGTATCGCTGGACGCCGTGCGCCAGTCGATCGCCCAGTCCAACGTGCGCCAGCCGCTCGGCAGCGTGGACAGCGGCAGCACGCATTACCAGATTCAGACCAACGACGAGCTGAAAACCGCGGACGCCTATCGCTCGCTGATCGTCCACTACAACAATGGTGCGCCGGTGCGCCTGAGCGATGTGGCGACGGTGAAGGATTCGGTGCAGAACGTGCTCAACGCCGGGATGACCAACGCCAAACCCGCCATTCTGGTGATGATCCGCCGGGCGCCGGACGCCAACATCATTTCCACCGTGGATGCCATCCGCGCCTCCATGCCGGAACTGCAGGCCCTGCTGCCCGCATCGATCACCCTGGATGTCGCGCAGGACCGCTCGCCCACCATCCGCGCCTCGCTGCGCGATGTGGAACGGTCGCTGACCATCGCGGTGTCGCTGGTGATTCTGGTGGTGTTCCTGTTCCTGCGCTCCGGGCGCGCCACGCTGATTCCAGCCATCGCCGTGCCGGTATCGCTGATTGGCACCTTCTCCGCCATGTACCTGTGCGGCTTCAGTCTTAACAACCTGTCGCTGATGGCATTGACCGTCGCCACCGGTTTTGTGGTGGATGACGCCATCGTGGTACTGGAGAACATTTCTCGCCATATCGAAGCGGGGATGAAGCCGCTGCAAGCCTCATTGCAAGGGGTGCGGGAAGTCGGCTTTACCGTGGTGTCGATGAGCCTGTCGCTGATCGCGGTGTTTATTCCGCTGTTGTTCATGGACGGCCTGCCGGGGCGTCTGTTCCGCGAGTTCTCGATTACACTGTCGGTGGCGATCCTGATTTCATTGCTGGTGTCGATCACGCTGACGCCGATGATGTGCGCCCGGCTGCTGCGCCCTCACGCGCCCCGCAGCCAGCCGCGCACCCGCGGCTTCAACCGGCTGCTGCTCGGGCTGCAGCAAGGTTACGGCCGCAGCCTGCGATGGGTGCTGAACCACTCGCGCTGGGTAATGATGGTGCTGCTGGGCACTATCGGCCTGAGCGTCTGGTTGTACATCAGTATCCCCAAAACCTTCTTCCCCGAGCAGGACACCGGCCGGCTGATGGGCTTTATCCAGGCCGACCAGAGCATCTCCTTCCAGGCGATGAAGCGCAAACTGCAGGATTTCATGACCATCGTGCGCGCCGACCCGGCGGTGGATAACGTCACCGGTTTCACCGGCGGCATGCGCACCAACAGCGGCTCGATGTTCATCAGCCTCAAACCGCTCTCCCAGCGTGATGTCAGCGCCCAGCAGGTGATTACCCGACTGCGCGCCAACCTGGCGAAAGAGCCGGGCGCCAACCTGTACCTGATGGCGGTGCAGGACGTGCGCATCGGCGGGCGCGAGGCCAACGGCGGCTACCAGTTCTCGCTGCTGTCGGATGACCTGGCGGTGCTGCGAACCTGGGAGCCGAAAATTCGCGATGCCCTGAGCAAGCTGCCGCAACTGGCGGACGTCAGTTCCGACCAGCAGGACAAGGGCGCCGAGCTGATGATGGTATACGACCGCGACGCGATGGCGCGTCTAGGCATCAACGTCTCCAGCGTCAACACGCTGCTGAACAACGCCTTCGGCCAGCGCCAAATCTCCACCATCTACCAGCCGATGAACCAGTACAAGGTGGTGATGGAGGTGGACTCAGCCTACACCCAGGACCCCAGTTCGCTGGATAAGATGTTTGTGATCAACAACGACGGCAAGCCGATACCGCTCTCGTTCTTCGCCCGCTGGCAACCGGCCAACGCGCCGCTGGCGGTCAACCATCAGGGGCTGTCGGCCGCCGCCACCTTCTCATTCAACCTGCCGGAAGGCGCCAGCCTGTCGGACGCCACCACCGCCATCGAGCGCACCATGACCGCGCTGGGGGTGCCGCCTACCGTGCGCGGCCAGTTCGCCGGCACCGCACTGGCATTCCAGCAGTCGCAGCATTCGCAGGTGGTGCTGATCATCGCGGCGATCCTGACGGTCTACATCGTGCTGGGGATACTGTATGAGAATGTCGCCCATCCGCTGACCATTCTCTCGACCCTGCCGTCCGCCGGGGTCGGCGCGCTGCTGGCGCTGGAGCTGTTTGACAAGCCGTTCAGCCTGATTGCGCTAATTGGCATTCTGCTGCTGATCGGCATCGTGAAGAAAAACGCCATCATGATGGTGGACTTCGCGCTGGTGGCGCAGCGCGAAGGGAAGCTGCCGGCGCGCGAGGCGATTTTCCGCGCCTGCATGCTGCGTTTCCGCCCGATCATGATGACCACCATGGCGGCGCTGTTCGGCGCGCTGCCGCTGGTGCTGAGCAGCGGCGACGGTTCGGAGCTGCGCCAGCCGCTCGGCATCACTATCGTCGGCGGGTTGGTGATGAGCCAGTTGCTGACGCTGTACACCACACCGGTGGTGTACCTGTTCTTTGATCGTCTGCAATGGCGCCGCCGCGAACGCACTGACGCGACCGCGCATACCGAACCGTCGGCCTGATGCCGCGCCAGCCGTACCTGTAATAATTCGCCGGGGTTCGCCCCGGCGCCTGCAAGGGACAGGATATTCCCGGGAGTAACACCAAGCATGACCAATCAGCCCGCCTCCGTGCGCTGGCAGTTGTGGATCGTGGCCTTCGGCTTTTTTATGCAAGCGCTGGACACCACCATCGTCAACACCGCCCTGCCCTCCATGGCGATCAGCCTGAATGAAAGCCCATTGCGCATGCATGCCGTGATTGTGGCCTACGTACTGACGGTGGCGATGATGCTGCCGGCCAGCGGCTGGCTGGCGGACCGGCTTGGCGTGCGGAACGTCTTCTTCTCCGCCATCGTCTTGTTCAGCCTCGGATCGCTGCTGTGCGCCCGCTCCACCACCCTGAACGAACTGCTGTTTTCCCGCGTGCTTCAGGGCGTCGGCGGCGCGATGATGGTGCCTATCGGCCGGTTGACGGTGATGAAGCTGGTGCCGCGCGATCAGTACATGGCGGCGATGACCTTCGTCACGCTGCCGGGGCAGGTAGGCCCGCTGATGGGGCCGACGCTCGGCGGTTTTCTGGTGCAGTACGCCAGCTGGCACTGGATTTTCCTGATCAATCTTCCAGTGGGCCTGGTCGGCGCTCTCGCCACCTGGCGGCTGATGCCTAATTTCACCATGCCGTCGCGCCGTTTCGACCTGCGCGGCTTTGTCTGTCTGGTCATTGCGATGGGCACCCTGACGCTGGCGCTGGACGGGCAGAAAAGCCTCGGTTTGTCGGCGCCGGCGCTAAGCGCGCTGGTGCTGGCCGGCCTGCTGGCGCTGCTGGGGTACTGGCTGCACGCCAGAAACAACGAACAGTCGCTGTTCAACCTGCGGCTGTTCAACACCCGCAGCTTTACCATCGGGCTGTTCGGCGGCTGGCTGGCGCGCATCGGCAGCGGTATGCTGCCGTTCATGACCCCGGTGTTTCTGCAAATCGGACTGGGGTACACGCCGTTTCACGCCGGCATGATGATGATTCCGCTGGTGCTGGGTAACATGGGGATGAAACGGCTGGTGGTGCTTATCGTCAACCGGCTCGGCTACCGCGCGGTACTGATTGCCTCCACCCTGACGCTGGCGCTGGCCACCCTGTTGTTTGCGCTGGTGGCGCTGATGAATTGGTACTGGATGATGCCGGTGGTATTGCTTTTGGTCGGCATGGTGAACGGTATTCGCTTTTCTACCATGAATACTCTGACGCTCAAGGACCTGCCGGACGATCTGGCCAGCGGCGGCAACAGCCTGCTGTCGATGTCGATGCAGTTATCCACCAGTATGGGGGTGACCATCGCCGGCCTGTTGCTGGGTATTTTCGCCAATCAACATCTGGTGAGCGGCGCGCCGGAAACCCACACCGTTTTCCTGTATACCTACCTCAGCATGGTGGTGGTGATGGCATTCCCGGCGCTGATTTTCAACCGGGTGCCGACCGATACCGTTCAACAGGCGACGCTGACCCGTTCTTCATGAGGTGAATGATGAAATTCGGCATTACCGCCAGACTGTTTCTGGCGATTTTTTCCACCTGCATGCTGGTGCTGGTCATCATGCACTTTGGCGTCCGGCTCAGCTTCGAGAAAGGGTTTATCGACTACATCCGCCGCGGCAACGAACAACGAGTGGTGCAGATTCGCGGGTGGCTGGAAGAGCAGTACCAGCAGTACGGCAACTGGGATTTTCTGCACAATAACGAGCGCGGTATTTTCCCCATGCTGCGGGCAATGGAGCAGAACAACGATGAAGCCATGCAGGGCTGGCGTACCCGGTTTTGGGTCACGGATGAGAACCGCCGCCGTCTGATCGGCCCGCCGATTCCAATGCCCGCCGGCAGCAGTTGGCAGCCGCTGACCGTGAAAAAACAGACCGTCGGCTGGCTGGTGGCCGCGCCGGTGGAAGGGCTGACCCGCAGCGCCGATATCAGCTTCGACCACCAGCAACAGCGCACCAGTTGGCTGATTGTCGCCTTCACCACCCTGCTGGCCGCGATGGTGACCTGGATGATGTCGCGCGGCCTGCTGGCACCGGTCAAACGGCTGGTCAACGGCATCCACCAGTTGGCGGGCGGGGATTTCGGCACCCGGGTCTCCGCCAACGGACGCGACGAACTGGGGCGTCTGGCGCAGGATTTTAACCAATTGGCCTCGGCGCTGGAGAAAAACGAGCAGTCGCGCCGCGCCTTTATGGCGGATATTTCGCACGAGTTGCGCACCCCGCTGGCGGTATTACGCGGCGAACTGGAAGCGTTGCAGGACGGTGTACGCCGTCCGGACGCCGCAGCGTTCGGCTCGCTACAGTCGGAGGTCGCGCTGCTGACCAAGCTGGTGGACGACCTGCACCAACTGTCGCTGTCCGATTTGAGCGCGCTGGCTTATCGCAAGGCCGCCGTCAACGCCAGCGCCCTGCTGCAGGTGTCGGTGGCGGCGTTCAGAGAACGTTTCCAGCAAAAAGGCATCCGGCTCACCACCCGTCTTCACCCCGAGGCAATCGTGTTTGGCGACCCCGACCGTCTGAACCAGCTGTTCAACAACCTGATGGAAAACAGTCTGCGTTATACTGACAATGAGGGCCAACTGGAGGTGGAAACCGAACTGCGCCAGCAGCGGCTGATTATCCACTGGCGCGACAGCGCCCCCGGCATCAGCGATGAACAGCTGGCGCTGATCTTCGAGCGCTTCTACCGCGCGGAAAGCTCGCGCAACCGCGCCAGCGGCGGCTCGGGGCTGGGGTTGTCCATTTGCGCCAATATCGTTGAGGCGCACGATGGACGCCTGTATGCTGATCACTCCGCGCTCGGCGGCGTGCAAATCACCGTCGAGCTTCCGTTGCACCTATCCTGACACAGGAATCGACATGACAGCATCGTCTCCCGCAGCGGCAGGTGATGAAAGCCTGCCGGTGCTGATCGTTGAAGATGAGCCCAAACTGGCCCAGTTGCTGGTGGATTACCTGCAGGCATCGGGTTATCACACCCACTGGCTGACGCAGGGCGAAGAGGTCGAACCCTGGGTGCGGGAGCATCCCTGCCAGCTCATCCTGCTGGACCTGATGCTGCCGGGCCGTGACGGCCTGACGCTCTGCCGCGCCATTCGCGGTTTTTCCAACGTACCGATCATCATGGTGACCGCCCGCACCGACGAAATCGACCGGCTGCTGGGGCTGGAAATCGGCGCCGATGACTATATCTGCAAACCCTATAGCCCGCGTGAAGTGGTCGCCCGGGTGAAAACCCTGCTGCGCCGCTGCCGCTGGCAACATGAACCGCTGCCGGGCGATGCGCTGCCCGCGCTGCTGATCGACCAGAACCGTTATCAAGCCAGCTATCTGGGCCGTCATCTGGAATTGACGCCCGCCGAATTTCGGCTGCTGAAAACCCTCTCCGCCGAGCCGGGACGGGTGTTTTCGCGCGAACAGTTGCTCGACCATCTGTATGACGACTACCGGGTGGTGACCGACCGCACCATCGACAGCCACATCAAGAACCTGCGCCGCAAGCTGGAAATGTTCGATCGGGAAACCTCGTTTATCCGCACGGTGTACGGCATCGGTTACCGCTGGGAAGCGGCCGTCAGCCAGGAAATCTAGGCGCCGGCTTGTCGCATGCGGCAAGCCGTCAAAGAAACTGTCCGACTCGGTTAAAAATTTGCAATTTTCTCTCAGCTTCCAACTGCTATAACTTAAGTATTCACGTTGCGGGACAACATGCGCCGGCAACGTGGGGGATGGCGGGTATAGCATACTCATTAAATAAAATAATCATGATGAGGGTAAGCATGTCGGGATTAGTCAATGGCAAATGGGTCGATGGCGATGTAGCGGCCGAAGAAATCAAAGGCGGCGCGTTTCACCGTCAGGAAACGCTGTTTCGCGCAACGGCGCTGGTGCCGGAAGCCGGGCGTTATCAACTGTTCGTCTCGTACCTGTGCCCGTGGGCATCCCGCACGCTGATCTACCGTAACCTGAAAGCCTTACAAGACGTGATAACACTGTCGGTGGCGGAACCCCGCATCGGCGAACAGGGTTGGGAATTCAGCACCCCGCAGGATGCCGGCGATAAGATAGCGCCGGTGCGTTACCTGCACCAGCTCTACACCGCCAGCGAGGCGCACTACACCGGTAAAGTCTCGGTGCCGGTGCTGTGGGACCGTAAAGAAGGCCGCATCGTGAATAATGAATCGTCGGAAATCATTCGCCTGCTCAACCACGCCTTCAATGACCTGACCGGCAACCGGCTGGACTTTTACCCGGCGGCGCTGCAACCGGAAATCGACCGCTGGAACAGCCTGATTTACGACAACATCAACAACGGCGTATACAAAACCGGTTTCGCCAAAACCCAGGAGCACTACGATCAAGCGGTCACAAACCTGTTTGCATCGCTGGATACGGTGGAAGCTCATCTGGCCCGCCACCGCTATCTGGCGGGCGACGCGCTGACCGAAGCCGACTGGCGGCTGTTCGTTACGCTGGTGCGTTTCGATGCCGCTTACCACGGCGCGTTCAAATGCAACATCCGTCGTCTGGAAGATTACCCGCACCTTTCTGGCTACCTGCGCGAGCTGTATCAGTGGCCGGGGGTCAAAGAAACGGTCAAGCTGGACCACATCAAAGCCGGTTACTACAGCATCCGTTGGCTTAATCCCACCGCCATCATTCCGAAAGGGCCGCTGGTGGACTTCGAGCGCCCGCACCAGCGCGAACTGGTCGGCCCGTCCGCCGGTATCCGCACCGCCTGATCGCCGCCGACGGCCGGATTGTCGTCCGGCCATCGGCAGCCCGGCGCGCCAATAGGCTTACTTTTTGTAAGCTGACTACTGATTTTTCCCGCCGTTGGCGTTAGAATCTGCCGCCTTTACTGTTCCCGCCCGGGAACAGCCTGACCTGTGATCAGACTTGAGAAAACACCATGTTCAAACCGGAATTACTCTCTCCGGCCGGTACGCTGAAAAATATGCGTTACGCCTTTGCCTATGGCGCTGATGCGATTTATGCCGGCCAGCCCCGCTACAGCCTGCGCGTGCGCAACAACGAATTCAACCACCAGACGCTGGCGCAAGCCATCAGCGAAGCCCATGCGCTGGGCAAAAAATTCTACGTGGTGGTTAACATCGCGCCCCATAACGCCAAACTGAAAACTTTCCTGCGCGATCTGCAACCGGTGGTCGAAATGAACCCGGACGCGCTGATCATGTCCGATCCCGGCCTGATCATGCTGGTGCGGGAAAACTTTCCCCATATGCCGATCCACCTGTCGGTACAGGCCAACGCCGTTAACTGGGCGACGGTGAAATTCTGGCAGCAGATGGGGCTAAGCCGGGTGATTCTGTCGCGCGAGTTGTCGCTGGAAGAAATTGCCGAAATCCGCGCCCAGGTGCCGGAAATGGAACTGGAAATCTTCGTCCACGGCGCGCTGTGCATGGCCTATTCCGGCCGCTGCCTGCTGTCCGGTTATATCAATAAGCGCGACCCGAATCAGGGCACCTGCACCAACGCCTGCCGCTGGGAATACAACGTGCAGGAAGGTAAAGAGGACGCCGTCGGCAACATCGTACACATCCACGAGCCGATTGCCGTCACGCAGCTCGACGCCGCCGTTCAAGTGGAACCGACGCTGGGTATCGGCGCGCCCACCGACAAGGTATTCATGCTGGAAGAGAAGCAGCGTCCGGGCGAATACATGAGCGCGTTTGAAGACGAACACGGCACCTACATCATGAACTCGCGCGACCTGCGCGCCATTCAGCACGTGGAACGACTGACCACCATGCAGGTTGCCTCGCTGAAAATCGAAGGCCGCACCAAATCGTTCTACTACTGCGCCCGTACCGCGCAGGTGTATCGCCGCGCCATTGACGACGCCGCAGCGGGCAAGCCGTTCGACCCAACGCTGCTGCAAACGCTGGAAGGGCTGGCGCACCGCGGTTACACCGAAGGCTTCCTGCGTCGCCACGTCCATGAGGATTACCAGAATTACGACTACGGTTATTCGGTGTCGGACCAGCAGCAGTTTGTCGGGGAATTTACCGGCGAGCGGCGCGACGGGCTGGCGGAAGTGGCGGTCAAGAACAAGTTCTCCCGCGGCGACAGCGTGGAAATGATGACGCCGGGCGGCAACATCCAGTTCACCATCGATACCCTGCTCAACACGAAAGGTCAGGCGATCGATGTCGCGCCGGGTGACGGTCATACGGTGTATCTGCCGGTGCCGGACGACATCGCGCTGGAATATGCGTTGCTGCTGCGTAATCTGCCGGGCACCAACACCCGCAATCCACACGCGAAATAACAAAAAGGTGACACTATCGTACCAATTGTGACATTTTTTAGAATCAGATCACATCAATGACCTGGCTAACTGGTTACTATTGCAGCGCTGAGAAAATACAAAACGAAAAATAAGCGTAGTTATGCTACTAGGAACCACCTCCTTGGCCAGCTCAATCTCCCTTGAGCTGGCTTTTTCTTTGGTGGTTATTCCCGCTTCAGGCGCGGGCTGTTGACCAGATAAAGCGTGATCACCAGAATCAGGATCGCCCCGGCATAGATGAACGTATCCGCCGGGTTTTTATGGTCGACGATAATCAGCCGCACGATGGCGGTAATACCGATGTAGATAAAATAGCGCAGCGGGAAGTGATAGCCGGACAGGAAATACTTCACGATCAGCGCCAGAAACTCAAAGTAGAGAAAATAAATCACCAGGCTTTCGATCAGCATATAGGACGACTCTTTCTCATTGCTGACCAGCAGTACCGTCGCCAGATGCCAGGTCTCCTTGCCCAGAAAGATCACCAGAATCACCGCCAGCACCAACAGGCCGAAATTGAGTATGGTCTGCAACCCTTTGGCAATCATGACCGCACGCGCTGAACCCGCCATGAACATCTCCTCAACAATATTATTCAGAGAACAATTATTCAGAGAACAACCCGAATTATTCAGAGAACAACACGACTCAGAAAAAACATCACCCCAGAATCCGGCGTTCAATAGCCCTGCCCGCAGGCAATAATCTGACGCAGATCACAAAATTACCGGGTCATGAACAGGCTGTCTATGCAATATTTTTACCCATTCGCCAATTTATCCGCGAAGTTACGCCGGCAATGAGCAAGCGCCGCCAGAGATCAACCTGCATGCATGGCACATGACATGCGCAACGCCACCGTGAGGTCACGCACCGACATGAACAATCCGCTCTCCGTCTGCGCCGAAATGGTTTTCCCTGAACTCCCGTTCATCGAACGCGTCAGGCATATTCATGCGTTGGGTTTCGGCGTTGAAATGTGGAGCTGGGAACACAAGGACCTCACCGCACTGGCGGCTACCGGCGCCCGCTTTACCTCCATGTCCGGTTTTCTGGCCGGGAACCTCACCGATAGTGAAGGGATCCGCCGGCTATTAACCACCGCTCGGGCGTCGCTGGCCGCGGCCGACAAGCTGGATTGTCTGAACCTTAATCTCACCGGCAGCGTGCTGGATGCCAGCGGGTTGCCGGTAACGCCGGTTGATACCCTTACCGGCTCAATGTGGTTAAACGCCGCCGCCGCGCTGCATGAGGTTGCCCGCCTGGGCGAGCAATACGGCCGCGTTTTTACGCTGGAAAATCTCAACGTGGATGTCGACCACCCGGGAACGCCGTTTGCCAAAGCCAGCGAAACGTTCGCGCTGGTTGCCGCCGTCAACAGCCCTTACCTGAAGATGAATCTCGACCTCTATCACGCACAAATCGGCGAAGGCAATCTCACCGAGCTGATTCGCCGCTGTCACCCCTTTATCGGGGAAATCCAGGTGGCCGACGTACCGGGCCGCCACCAGCCGGGAACCGGCGAGATCAATTACCGGTACATCGCCAGAACGCTGCATGAGGTGGATTACCGCGGGCCGATAGCGCTGGAAGGGTGGGCGCAGGGAGATGACGCAGAGGCGTTAGAACAGTTTCGGGCGCATTTCACGCTGGGCTGATTCGCCCGGCCGGCGTCCAGCACACCGGCATCGCCGTCGTGGAGTTGCCAGCCTGATTTGCTGTAACACCGGATTTGCTGCGATCCCTCTGTTCTGTCATACGCATTTCCTGTGATAAATCTCGCATTTCCAAAACGTACCCAGAGAGTTCAGTAAAGTAATCGATTACTTTCTACCTGAAGGCACTTTGTAATCGATTACTTTTAAAAGGCGGGAGAGTATGGATTCTTCAATTATGAGTACCGAATTAAAAACATCACTGCATAAACTGCTCGTTCCCCGGTTGTCGTTCATGATGTTTATGCAATTTTTTATCTGGGGAAGCTGGTCGGTCACGCTGGGGCTGGTGATGACGCAGCACAACATGTCCTCATTGATTGGCGACGCTTTCTCGGCCGGGCCTATCGCCTCCATCCTGTCCCCTTTTGTGCTCGGCATGCTGGTTGACCGCTTTTTCCCTTCGCAGAAAGTGATGGCGGTGATGCACCTGGCCGGCGCGGCGATCCTGTGGTGTGTTCCGCAGGCGCTGGCAAGCGAAAATGGCGCACAGCTGATTGCACTGCTGTTCGCCTACACGTTGTGTTACATGCCGACGCTGGCGTTGACCAACAACATTGCCTTCCACAGTCTGGCGAGTGCGGAAAAAACCTTTCCGGTGGTTCGCGTGTTCGGCACGATAGGCTGGATTGTCGCCGGGATCTTGATTGGCGTTACCGGCATTGCCGCCAGCGTGATGATTTTCCAGCTTGCCGCGGTGTGCTCCGTCATTCTGGCCGTTTATAGCCTGACGTTGCCCCATACGCCGGCGCCGGCCAAAGGCCAGCCGCTGGCGTTGCGCGATCTGTTCTGCGCCGACGCCTTCGCCCTGCTGAAGAAAAGTCATTTTCTGATTTTTTCCGTCTGCGCCACCCTGATTTCCATTCCGCTGGGTACTTACTACGCCTACACCGCGTCATTCCTCGCGGATCTCGGCATTAAAGACGTCAGCACGGCGATGTCGTTCGGCCAGATGTCGGAAATCTTTTTCATGTTGATTATCCCGCTGTTGTTCCGCCGTCTGGGCATCAAATACATGCTGCTGATCGGTATGCTGGCGTGGTTTCTCCGCTATGCGCTGTTTGCCCTTGGCGTCAGCGAGACCGGGCGTGGGCTGCTGTACCTCGGCATTTTGCTGCATGGCGTTTGCTACGATTTTTTCTTTGTCATCGGTTTTATCTATACCGATCGCGTTGCCGGCGACAAGGTCAAAGGTCAGGCGCAAAGCCTGATTGTCATGTTTACCTACGGTATTGGCATGTTGCTCGGCTCGCAAATCTCTGGCGCGCTGTATAACCGGCTGCTCGGACAGACCACGCCGCCCGAGGTACACAACTGGGTCACCTTCTGGTGGATCCCGGCCGTTATGGCCGCCGTCATCGCGTTTATTTTCCTTCTTTCCTTTAAATATCAAGAGCAAGACAACCGTTAAGCCATTACATAGGGAGGCAGAATGCAAACAATAAAAGGGCCGGGTTTATTTCTCGCGCAGTATATTGGGGAACAGGCGCCCTTTAATTCACTGGAAGGGCTAGCCGGCTGGGCGGCTGGCCTCGGTTTCAAGGCGCTCCAGATCCCCTGCAACCATCCGCACATTTTTGATCTGGAAACGGCCGCGCACAGCCAAACCTATTGCGACGACGTCGCCGGACGCCTGGCTGAATACGGGCTGGTGATTAGCGAACTCTCCACCCATCTCGAAGGCCAGTTGATTGCCGTACATCCGGCTTACAATCACGCCTTTAACGATTTTGCGCCGCCTGCCGTTCGCCAGAGCAAAACAGCGCGGCAGCAATGGGCGGTAAGCGCGTTAACAAACGCCGCCGCCGCGTCAGAAAAATTGGGATTGCGCGCCCATGCGACCTTCTCCGGCGCGCTGGCCTGGCCCTATTTCTACCCGTGGCCACCGCGCAAGGAAACGTTAATCAAAGAGGCTTTCGACGAGCTGGCCCAGCGCTGGCGCCCAATCCTGGACGTCTTTGATCACCACGGCGTTGACCTCTGTTACGAATTGCACCCGTCGGAAGACCTGCACGATGGCGTCAGTTTCGAGCGTTTTCTCCATGCGGTTGACGACCACCCGCGCTGCCATGTGCTGTACGACCCGAGCCATATGCTGTTGCAGCAGATGGATTACCTCGCCTTTATCGATATTTACCACGACAGAATCCGGGCCTTTCATGTGAAAGACGCCGAGTTTATACCCAGCGGCAAAAGCGGCGTTTACGGCGGCTATCAGCCCTGGACCGAACGCGCCGGGCGCTTCCGCTCGCCGGGAGACGGTCAGATCGATTTCAAATCCATTTTCAGCAAGCTGGCGCAGTATGACTATCCGGGCTGGGCGGTTCTGGAATGGGAATGCTGCCTGAAAGAGGCGGAAACCGGCGCGCGGGAAGGGGCCGAGTTCATCCGCCGTCACATCATCCCCGTGGCCGGCAAAGCATTTGATGACTTTGCCGCCACCACCAGCGATCGCCAGGCCATCAGGAACATGCTGGGGCTGAAAGGAGAAAACGCGTCATGATCAATGTCGGCATTATCGGTTCAGGCTTCATCGGGCCTGCGCATATCGAAGCTATCCGGCGGTTAGGGTTCGTCAATGTGGTCGCGCTATGCGACAGCACTCTTGCACTGGCGCAGGAAAAAGCCCGCCAGTTAGCTATCCCCCATGCCTATGGCGACGTTGACGCGTTGCTGAACCATCCCGGTCTGGATGTGGTGCACAACTGCACGCCCAATTACCTGCATGCCGCCATCAACCGCAAAGCGATGCTGGCGGGCAAACACATTTTTTCCGAAAAGCCGCTCTGCATGACCAGCGAGGAAGCCCGCGAACTGGTCGCGCTGGCGCAGGAAAAAGGCATCGTTCATGGAGTCAGCTTTGTTTACCGCCACTTCGCGATGGTGCAGCAGGCGGCCAGCATGATCCGCCAGGAGGCGCTGGGTCGTCTGTTTGCCGTACACGGCGGTTACCTGCAAGACTGGATGCTCTACGAAACCGACTATAACTGGCGCGTCGATGCCGCTAAAGGCGGCCTGTCCCGCACCGTCGCCGACATCGGCTCCCACTGGTGCGACACCATCCAGTTTGTCACCGGCCGTAAAATCGTCGAAGTGATGGCGGACCTCGCCACCGTCTACCCCACGCGTAAGGCCAGCCGCCAGGCGACGGCTACCTTTGGCGGTCCGGATGCGGCGACGGAATATGAGGACAAACCCGTGACCACCGAAGACTTCGCCGCCATCCTGCTGCGTTTTGATGATGGCAGCCGCGGCAGTCTGACGGTATCTCAGGTAAGCGCCGGCAGAAAAAACCGCCTGCACTTTGAAATCAATGGCGCTCAGGCGTCTCTGGCCTGGGATCAGGAACTGCCGCAAAATCTGTGGATCGGGCAGCGGGACCGCCCCAATCAACTACTGTGTGATGATCCGGCGTTGATGAATGCGGATGTGTCCAGCCAGGCCCATTTTCCCGGCGGCCACATTGAAGGCTGGCCCGATGCGTTTAAAAACATGATGCTGCGCTTTTATACCTATATTCGGGAAGGGAAACAGCCGCAGGTCGATCCCTGCGACTTCGCAACCTTCCACGACGGTGCCACCATTATGTTCATCATTGATGCAATAGTGCGCAGCCACCGGGAACAGCGCTGGATCGCCATACCGGCATAATCTCCGATAGTCCGGCGGATATCAGCCGGACTATCGATTTTTTCGAGAAAACAAACTGTGATAGCCTGTTCGCAGAGCTCATGTTCAGGAATGTTTTCCCATTATGTCGATTCAAAAAATCGCACGACTTGCCGGCGTTTCCGTGGCAACCGTATCGCGGGTGCTGAATAATCAGGACTCCGTTAAGCCCCAAAACCGTGAACGTGTACTGAACGCCATCCAACAAAGCAATTACCAGCCCAATTTACTCGCCAGACAATTGCGTACCGCGAAAAGTCATATGCTGCTGGTCATGGTTTCCAATATCGCCAACCCATTCTGCGCCGATGTGGTAAAAGGCATTGAATCCGAAGCGGAGCAGAATGGATACCGCATTCTGTTATGTAATTCCGGCTCGGATACGGCGCGGGCAAAATCCAGCCTGTCGTTATTGTCCGGGAAAATGGTCGACGGGGTAATTACCATGGACGCATTATCCCGTTTGCCGGAATTGACCACGATGATAGGCGACGCGCCCTGGGTACAGTGCGCCGAATACGCCGATGCGGCGGCGGTTTCCAGCGTCGGTATTGATGACCGGCTGGCATCCCGTTTTGTGCTTGAACACCTGTTAAAAAATAACCGCCAGCGCATCGCCATGATCAACCACGACCTGAATTATAAATATGCCCAACTGCGGGAACAGGGTTATCGGGAAATGATTGCCGAGCACGCGCGTCCCTATTCCTCGGTTATTTATGCCAGTGAACTCAGTTACGAGGCGGGGAAAAAAGCCATGCTCTCGTTGCTTAATGAGGAAATACGACCAGACGCGGTATTTGCCGTGTCAGACACGCTGGCGGCCGGCGCGTTAAAAGCGATTGAAGACGCGGGATTGCAGGTGGCGAAAGATATTGCCGTGATCGGGTTTGACGGTACCGAGTTAAGCTATATTACCTCGCCGCAATTAAGCACCGTCCAGCAGCCTTCACAAGAAATCGGTCGGCAGGCCGTCAAATTGCTGCTGCAAAAAATCAATGACCCTGACAGTCTTCCTGAAAAAAGAATCCTGGACTGGCAATTTATTTCCCGGGCATCAGGTTAAGGTATTATGTGTTACGCGATGACCTGCCGATGTTCTGACAAAAAAAGATCTCTGGTTGATTAACGCTGGCGGTGGTACAGACAACCCCATAATAGATTGTCTGTACCGGTTCACTAAAAGCTCATGTCATTTTAAGGATTGACATGCTTTAGCAGAAACTTCCTGGCGGTGGTGATAATCGAATAAGGATCTTTTGGGGCATCGTGCTCAACGATAAACCAGACTTTCCCTGCTTTTTCTGCCGCGGGGAAGATGTCATCCCAGGTCAGAATACCTTCGCCGGCCGGCGCAAAATTCATTTCATCATCACGAGTGCCAATCGGCGCGTGATCCTTGGCATGAACGGCAAACACCCGTCCTTTATATTTTTTCAGCAGACGTGCCGGGTCCTGGCCGCCTCGCGTCACCCAGGCCATATCCAGCTCGATTGCCAGATTGGGGGCATGGTCAAAAAGAATTTCCAGCGCCGTTTTACCGTTATATTTTTTCATTTCAAAATCATGGTTATGATATCCCAGCGTCATTCCCTGCTTTTTAAGATGACGAGCCAGATTATCCAGTTCCTGCGCCATGTCTTTCCATGCCTGCGCGCTGGCCGGCCGGTCAGCCGGCTCAATCCAGGGAACAATCAGTACACGGTTACCGACAGCGTTGTTGAATGCGACCACACTCTGCATATCCTGCCGCAAATTAGTGAGCTGCACATGAGCCGATATCGCCTTCAGGTTATATTTCTCAAGCAGCGATTTCATCTCATCAGACGACACATTATGGTCGCCAACCAACTCTACGGCATTAAAACCCGCCTTATTCGCCATTGCGAACTGCTCTTCCAGCGAGCCGACATGACGCAGTGTATACATTTGCAGGGCAATGGGCACATTCCCTTTTCCCGCTTCAAGATTCGCCCTGGCAAGTAATGGCAACGCATTGAGGGTAAACAACGAGATAAAAAGTGATAAACGTAAAAATCGCTTCAGGTCCATAAGATTCTCCAGATAGATGTTCCTTGCTTTTTGTTATTCCGTCTCAATTACTCCCTGTCAGTCAGATATCATATTCAGGCATTAACCGTAGGGTCTTTCATAAAAAGTAATCGATTACTTTTTATGTTAATCAGAAAGAAAAATTTCATCAACAAGGCATTATCAATTAGCTGTCTGCGTCACAAAAACAGAAAAGCAGGCATATCGACATACCCGCATCGCCGTTAATACTCTTTCGATGTTATTCAGAATAAGACGGTATCTATCGCCATACTTTTTTATCTGGCCGCAATAACATGCTCTTTTCAGCCGATGTGCATTTCAGCCGATGCACATTTCTTTTTACGAACACGCCGTACTCAGGAAGGGTTCCTGAGCATGGCGTGTTCGTTGCCGACGGCTTTTTCTGCCGCCGGCAATCCGTCAACGCGTCACCACCAGCGGTGGAAATGGTGTACCGGGCCGATGCCGTGGCCGACCTCCAGCGAATCCGCCTGCTCCAGCGCCCCTTGCAGATACGCCCGCGCGGCGGACAGCGTATCCGGCCAGTTGTCATGACGCGGGCGCAACGCCGCCAGCGCCGCCGACAGCGTGCAGCCGGTGCCGTGCGTATGCCGGGTGTTGACGCGCGGCGCGCTCAACCGCACCGGCTCCGCATCCGGCATGAATAGCCAGTCCGGACTTTCGCTGTCGCTTAGATGACCGCCTTTCATCAGCACCGCTCGGCACCCCATCGCCAGTAATGCGTCCCCCTGCCGGCGCATACCACGCTCATCGTCGGCGGGCGAGCACTGCAACAGCGCCGCCGCCTCCGGCAGATTGGGGGTGATCAGCGACACCCGCGGCAACAGCAGCTGGCGTACCGCCTCTACCGCTTCCGGCGCCAGCAGCGGATCGCCGCTTTTCGCCAGCATCACCGTGTCCAGCACCACATACGGCACCGGATAGCGCAACAGCCGGTCCGCCACCGCTTCCACGATATCCGTCTGCGCCAGCATGCCGATTTTGGCGCTGTCGATACGCACATCGCTCAGCACCGAATCCAGCTGGGCGGCGACAAACACCGGTTCAATGCGATAAACCGACTGTACGCCGCGCGTATTCTGCGCCACCAGCGCGGTAATCACGCTGGTGCCGTAAGCGCCCAGCGCCGAGAAGGTTTTAAGGTCGGCCTGAATACCGGCGCCGCCGCTCGGGTCGGTGCCGGCGATGGTCAGCGCGTTGATGCGTTTCATGCCAGCGCCTCCCGGTTCAGGGTATAGAGCGCATCCAGGAACGCGGGGATGAAACTGCCCGGCCCACGCGCCTGCGCCGCGGCCTGCTGCCCGCAGCGGGACATCACCGCACAGGCGGCGGCGACATGACTGAGTCGGTCGCCTTCCAGCGCACAGAAACCGGCCACCACCGCCGATAGCGCGCACCCGGTGCCGACCACCCGCGTCATCAGCGCATCGCCGCCGGGTACGGCCAGCACGCGTTCGCCATCGGTCACGTAATCCACCTCGCCGGTTACCGCCACACAAGTGGCCCAGCGGCGCGCCAGCATAATGGCGAAAGGCAGCGCCGCCAGCACCTCGTTGCCGCTGTCCACCCCGCGCCCGGCCGAACGTTCGCCGGCCAGCGCCATGATTTCAGAGGCGTTACCGCGGACTGCCGCCGGCTTCATCGCCAGCAGCTCAAAAGCAAACTCGGTGCGAAAACGCAGGCCGCCCACCGCTACCGGGTCCAGCACCCACGGCGTGCCGACCTCGATGGCGCTCGCCACCGCCGCGCGCATCGCCTGCGCGCGGTCGGCTTCAAGGGTGCCCAGATTAATCAGTAACCCATCAGCCAGCGCGCTGAACTGCGCGGCTTCACCGGCATCCACCACCATCGCGGGCGAGGCGCCCAGCGCCAGCAGCACATTGGCGGTAAACCCCTGCACCACCTCATTGGTCAGGCAGTGCACCAGCGGTGCGCGCAAACGGAAAGCATCAAGGGAATCCGCGACGGACGCGGCAGGGAAAAGTACAGGTCGAGCGTTCATAAACCTCCCAACCGGCGTGAAAGAAGGCGGTACCGGCGGGATACCGTGACTTCCCTACGCTGGCATAATCCAGATCAGGTAATACGGGTCTATCTCAGCCGATTTCCGTGACAGGAAAGCGGCACCCCGAGTCAACGAACGTCATATTGGAAGCATTGACCCAAAAGGTCAACGGCAGAAAAAACGTGGGTAGTAGCGACCAATACTCAAAGAAATTGATTCACAACCTTATCGCCACAATAGCATTAGAAAAACACATGAATCAGCATTAGAAAAAAATATGAATTCAATTAAGAGATTTCTTCTTGAAAAATAAGAAAACACCATTACTAGAATATATTCCAGCTATAATTAGAACACCCAATTGTTGTCACCATAATGTTGTCACCATAATTAGCCCGTCCGTTAACCAGACCTGTTGCCGGATTAAGTATCGTGGGCAACAGGCAACTAAAATAGCTATCCATACCACGTATCATAACATCCCCCATCAGATACAAAAAACGAACAAAATTTGCACAACGAGAAATTAGTGTTTATATTGATTATTTAGCAACCTGATAAGGCGATAATAGTGTCATTAATATCAACGACGCTGAAATATTCATCCTCTTATCATATAAGATAAAATTAAGAGTAACAAAGCACATACTGATTTCCGGTATGTTAGTAATGTCTTTCCCTCTGGCTAAAATGCTGCCCCTCTCTTTTCTGGCGGCAAGGTGACAGTGCTTTTCTTATTATGGTTAATTCAAAATACTTATGTATACCCAAAATAATTCGAGTTGCAGTACAACACGCTCGCGTGTTGAACAACGCAACGCGTTGGCCCGCCAGGGCAAGGCTCATTAAGAGCCTTGTAACGCGGCAAGAGAGTGACAAATTCGTCGGGAACGAATTTGACCAGCCAACGGCTGGCCTCCGGTGAGAGACAGGATGTCTCTCATTTCATCCCGATGAGCTTACTCAGATAAGTGATTCGGGTGAACGACAAATCTGCCGGGAGCAGATTTGAACGCAGCTTGCTGCGGCCCTGAAAGGTCGAGGCCCAAGGAGGGGCCGAGTAACGCAGCCAACACACCTGCAACTTGAAGTATGACGGGTATATACCCTATTAAATTCAGGAGCCCTGTATGTCATCAAAAAACATTTTTTTAGCCATGATTTTAGGAATAACCTCATTTACTGTTTTTGCAAATAGCCCGGTGACGGGAAAGACACTCAATATCGCCGTATCGCCTGCTTCGCCCCCCATGCTATTCAAAACCGCTGACGGAAAACTGGAAGGGATCGATCTAGAACTCTTCTCGTCATATTGTCAGGAAAGAAAGTGCAAACTAAAAATAATGGAATACTCATGGGACGGTATGCTGGGCGCGGTGGCTAGCGGTCAGGCGGATGTGGCCTTCTCTGGCATATCAATAACGGATAAGCGCAAGAAAGTAATGGACTTTTCATCTCCATATTACGTGAATTCATTTAACCTGGTCAGTTTGGACAGTCATAAAATAGATTTGAGCGATCTGAGTAAATTAAAAAATTATTCCATCGGATTTCCCCGCGGCATGGCGTATGCTGACCTCATCAAAACCGATCTCGAACCCAAAGGGTATTATTCATTAAGCAACGTAAAGCTTTACCCCTCTTATAATGAAACTATTACTGACTTGAAAAATGGGAATCTAGACCTGGCATTCATAGAAGACCCGGTTTACTTTGATTATAAAAACAAACAAAAAATGCCGATTGAAAGCCGCTACGTATTTAAGAATGTCGATCATCTGGGGTTTGCGTTTAAAAAAGGCTCACCGGTGCGGGATGACTTTAACGCCTGGCTTAATGAGCAGGGCGAAGAAAAAATAGCGGGCATCGTAGATAAATGGATGAAATAGCAGCATATGTCGTCGCAATATATCATAAATGCAGGCTATTTTTTGCTTGAGGGCATCGCAAACACGTTAATGGTGACATTGACGTGTTTTACCTCAGCCTTGATTATCGGGCTGACAGTCGCCGTTTTACGGCGACTGGCTTTTCCATCCATGAAGAAAGCGCTGGATTTCCTGGTTTTCGTTTTTCGTAGCATCCCGGTGTTAATCGCCGTCTTTCTGGTCTATTTTGGTCTTCCGGCAACAGGTCTGAGCATTTCTCCGCTGCTGGCCATGAATATTAGCATTGGATTAATCAGCGGCGGTTATCTTGCCGAAGTGTTCCGCGGTGCGCTTCAACTGGTTGAGCCTTCAGAAATTACAGCAGCTAAAGCCGCCGGTTTAAGTAAACTACAAATTATAAGACATATCGAAATGCCTCAAATGTTCCGTTTTTCTGTACCTGGAATATTAAACGAATTCTCATCGGTATTAAAATCCTCGCCGTTTGCCTATACCGTAGGTATTTCCGAAATCACAAAACAAGCCATGTCTCTGACCGCTACCACGATGAATGGGTTGGTCATTTATACCCTCGCAGGAATATTATATTTTCTCATTTATAAGCTATCTATTCTTACAGCAAAGCAGCTTGAAAAAAAATTCAAGATGACAGGTGATGAATTAGAGAAAATCAAGGTGAAAATGTATGGCATTGATAGAATTAAGTGAGATCAGTAAAACGTTCAGCAATAAAAAGGTGCTGGATAGCATCAGTTTAAAGATTGAATACGGAGAGATAAAAGTAGTCATGGGTCCATCTGGGTGCGGCAAGACCACCCTGTTACGTTGCCTGGCCCAACTTGAAAAACCAGATTCAGGAAATATATTTTTTCATGGCATAGATGTTAATAATAAAAAATTTAATATTCTTGAGTTCCGGAAAAAAGTGGGTTTTGTTTTCCAGAATTACGCGTTGTATCGTCACCTTAATGTTATGGATAATATTACTCTGGCTCTTCGCAAGGTATTTAATATCCCTCATAACGAGGCCAAGCGTAAGGCTTTATCCGAACTGGAAAAGCTGGATATGGTTGAACACAGCATGAAATATCCTTCACAGCTCTCTGGTGGGCAGCAGCAGCGCGTTGCACTGATTCGCGCGCTGGTTACGGACCCGGAAATCATTGTGTTCGATGAGCCCACATCGGCCCTTGACCCACTGATGACGCGTGAAGTGGGGTTGCTCATAAAACAGCTTAACGGGCGAAAAGTGACAATATTATGTGTGACTCATGACATACGTCTTGCTAAGCAACTGTGTGACCGAGTGACATTCTTAAATAATGGCAGGATCCGTGCTGAAGGGTCTTTTTCCGTACTCTCCTCACTTGAGGCCGATCCGGATATCCATGGCTTTTTTGGAGAGCAATAAGATGTTCGATGGATGGAATAATTTTTATCATGATTTGATAGAACAACTCCCTTTGGTGCTTAACGGAATTGTTGGGACATTTAAACTTGCGGCAATTGTCTCCTTATCAGGTTTTTTATGGGGTATTATTATTTTTTTCTCAGTATCAGCAGTCAACCGACCGTTAAAAATCTGACCAAGATATATATGAATTTCTTCATAGGCACACCATTAATTCTTATTTTATTTGTTATTTATTATGGCTTGCCGCAGACGGGTATCCATCTGTCACCTTTCACGGTGGCAGTCAGCGGTTTTACACTTAATGTCGGAGCCTATAATGCAGCTTATATGACAACAGCCTACAACTCCCTGAGCAAACACGAGACTGAAGCTGCCGTCGTCCAGGGGTTCAGCAGCTGGCAGATTTTCCGTTTAATTATATTACCTCAGGTGCTCATCACCTCAGTACCCGCGCTGACTAATCAAGTCATCAACAATGTTAAGGACAGCACCATTGCTTTCCTTATCCAGTACACTGAATTTTTTTCCCGCATCCAGGAAGTCGCTTCAACGAACTTTGAATTTTTCAATGCCTATCTATTTGCTGCGTTGGTTTATCTGGTATTCATTACTTTTATCGTCATTCTGTCCAGAGTCATTGAACGCAAACTGGGTATCGCTGAATAAACCAGATTAAAGCCAGTGCCTGGTCCGTTACGGCGCCCGGTGAAACACCGCTTCGATGTTGTAGCCGTCCGGGTCGCGGACAAAGGCGGCGTAGTAATCAGGATGGTATTGGGCCCGCACGCCGGGCTGACCGTTATCTTCACCGCCCGCCGCCACCGCCGCGGCGAAAAACGCATCCACCTCCGCTCTTGATTCTGCGCTGAAGGCAAAATGCACCGGCGGACGCGATGTCACCTCGCCCTGAAAAATCCAGAATTCGCCGCCCGGATCGGAAGACAGGCCGTACCCCATCAATACGCCGAAGCTGACGGCGAATTTCATGTCTTTGACCTGCTCATACCCTAATGGCTTGAGCGCCTGTTCATAAAACCGCCGGCTACGATGCAGATCCGACACCGGAATACTCAAATGATCCAGCATGTTCCCTCCCTCTGGCGTTTGAATTCTGTGGTTTTCCGTCCGGTTCGCATCACGTTCGCGGGGCGGAGTGACCAACATAATCGCGTTGTCGGCGGGAAAAGATGATCCAGATCTATAAGTTAACGCTTAGTTATTCATTAAAAGTGATTTTTTATTGGCTCGCGCCAGCGTAAAGCCGGTGCCAGACCATCGGGTAATAGTAAGACAAAGAAAATAAATACCGCGCTATTGTCCATCATCCCGCCCAGGTTTATTCCCCCCTTCGCCGATACAGTCATCTTTCCGATCCACAATTCACACCTTAGGTGTTATGGAGTAAACAATGCCAATCAATGGCTGGTATACCGGTGATGCTGATAATGTGATGGATAATGGCAATATCAACGGCTGGGCTGATCAATCAGGCCTGGCGTTTGGCAGCAATCTGGGTGGCGGCGTACAGAGTTACCAGTTTGGCCCCGTCATTAACCACTATGGAACCTGGGGACAACTGATTTATATCAATCAGGGGAGTTTAGCCGCCCCGGACTGGAATAATCCCTCCGGTCTGAACGGCTGGATGCCGGTAAACCCCGCGCCGGACAACTCAATTTGGATTCAGGGTCATCTGGTCAATGGCGAATGCGGCGGACAAAGCAACTACGCCGCCTATCTGACGCCGATATCCCATAACGTCAACATGTGGCACGCAGGATATGAAGCGGTGTTACAGAGACTGGTTAATCGGGGAGCCGCTACTGGCGTCACCGTCTCGCAATTTAACCCCCACGGACTCGCCAATTGCCGGATCATTTATCGTACTCAGGGATTACCGCCTCGCGCTGGCAGCCAGGTGCCCGATGGTATTTGCGTCAGTCTGGGCATCGTTATCAATGGGGTAATGAAAAACGAGGCGGAAGTCGCACAGGAGTTTGCGCATGGCGCAGGTGGGCTGCGCTGGTTTGCCGACCGCTACTATACGTCGTCGGGTAAAGATGATCGTAATAAAATCATTGAAATGATTGGGGGGACACTGGTTCAGTATCCCTAAAAAAGCATCCTGATACGCATGCCGAACGAGTAACTGAACGCGAACGGGTAACTGAACGCGAATGTATCCACACTTATCGGTGGATACATTCGGGGTCAGGCATGGCGGTCACCCTTCGTGCGTTGTCGTATTGTCATAACCCAGTCGGCCGATAAACGGCAAGCGCAGCGCCGGCGGATTAAAATCCACCCCCAGGTTGGCCCCCAGAATATTGACTTCAACGCCCTCTTCCACGCCCAGCGTCAGGCCCAGTACACCCAGCAGCGAAACCTGCACGCCTCTTCCCGAAGGCGGCAACCCGACCGGGTGCGTTAACGCCCGAAAATCCTTACCGATGGCGTTGGCCGGCAGATCCAGCTTCAGTTCCGGCACTTCCCGGCCGATATGCGCCATAAACGTATTGCTGTTGGGGCCGGGCCAGGCGTGATACGTATGCGGCCAGGGGTAGCTGTTGATCGCCCCCTCTATCTTCGGGATCATCGCTGCCGCGCTCGCTCCGCGGTGTTCAACCAGTAATCGCGGCGTTGAACCGAACCAGAATCCGTCAGGGACAGTGTAATTGCGACGGATCACATCATCGCCGCCCCAGCCGATCACCTCGTACCGCTGGTAGCGGGTTTCACCGGCTTTTTTAACGATGATCCAGGGATGAACCGCCACCAGTCCGCGCCAGCCGTACGTCGGCGCGGTATACACCTGCACGATCGCCGTATCGCGCAACGCCGCAGGATCCGGCGCCACGCCGGCCGAATCACGCCGCGACGCCCAGATGCTTTTTCCGGACCAGCGATCTTCGCCCCACGTGGCCTGCGCCAGACTTTGCCCAAACGACAGGATCAACACACCGATAAAAACGAGTCCCACGGCTTTGAAGTAATACATTGACTGGGTTTCTCCATGAAACGCGGAGGTAAGTTAAGGGCGATTAAGCCTATCGCGCCACGCTGTCTAACCGCAACAGCGGTGATATACGCCTGATAGCCAGAGATGCCTCCTATAGCAAAATCTTTATCATACAGGCGCGATTAAACAGCCAATGCCCGGCTCTGGCTCGTATTTCAAAACTTAATTAATCACGCCCAGATCTGCCGGCTTGGGATATAGCATTATCCACCTGCCGCTATCATCGTTGACGCCTGTTGCTGTGGCTGAAATTTGATAAGTATCAGCATTCATTATCACATAGCGTCCGTTGGACAACGCCTGCAACGTACCATTGCCATTACCGGAATCATTATAGGAAAAGGTTTCGCTACTGGTTATGTTATCGGCAGAAGCGAGTACGTTGCCATTAGCCGTGACTGACAAGTATTTCCCGGTCTGTATTGATCGGAAGGCGAATCTATTTTTAGCGAGATACACGGCTTGAAGCCCACTGGCAACGGACGGATTAACGCCATTCACGGTAATCGAAGACGACGCATCGATAACCGTAGCCAGCGTTCCGGTGTTATCCCCGTTTAGCGATTTTTTTACCGATTGAAAAACTACATACATATTATTTGATGTGGAAGAAGACGTAGCATTAATCAGCCCTTCATACGAGGGATGGTCAAAATAGAATTTCCCTATTGGCATACGGCTGATTACTTCTTTGGTATAAGGGAGCGTAGTTTCAGAGACGCCGGCAGCGGTGAATAAACTCAAAATACTGCGATATATTGGCCGAAACTCTCCACGAAAACGAGGGGAAACCGTCAGTCCTGGCGTCCATGAATTCCCTCTCCCCATATCTGCAAGGGTATAACCTTTACCAGGGATTGGTGTGTAAGGCACACTGTAACCCAGGTTGTACCTGGCTATATATTCAGCAGCGTTAACCAATGGATAACTATTATTAGGATAGCTCACCATATCTGCACCAGTTTCATGGTATTGGCGCTGGTTGTAACCTATCTGGGCCGCCATGACTAATAACCCCAGCCCACCTTGCGCATGAGCCTGATCACGACCACTTTCCTGCAACTGGCCGCTATCATTTTGTACATAATGTATAACCGAGCCATTACCCTCGCCATTTTTGAAATAATCCACCGCATTATTGTAAATAGCCAGATCGTTCGACCACACACCCAGACTCAAATTAAATACGATATCTGCTGCGTCCCAGTTACCATTAGCCCAGCCGCCATTTACCTGACCATAGGTACTGGTCAGCGGATAAAACACATCGGTCATCATCGTGGTAAAACGCCCGATATCAGCCGATGACCAACCGCTCTCGCTGTAACGCAGAATTTCCGCAGCATTAAGCAACTTATAGCCGTAAAGACTGGCCGCCAGTTGAGCGTCTTTTCCCTTGATAGCCTTTAACGTCGTCGACCAGTTATTGAGAATGTTGATAGCGGCATTCGAATAGGCAGGGTTTCGCGTGATGGTCCATTCAATGGCAAGCAATAAGGCTGCCGAAGCACTGTTTTGTAACTCTGCGTTTCCAGCATTTCCATATGTCGGGTCATTCCTGTACACCACTGCCTTTGGATTTACTGAATAATTAGGATTTGCCAAAGGATTGGCCTGCAATATCTGCCAATCCTTGTACCAGGGGTCTTGCTTATTATCGACGCCGGTTTTCATTCGGTCCAAATCAATCGTGGTATAAAGCATCCCCGGATGAAGGAATGTCGTATCATTAGCCGCAGCATAACTCGATGTTGCTCCAACCAGGCATATGCACGCCATAATCATTTGTGAGAAAAGCTTCCATATCTTTTTACACAAAAATACAGTCATAAGTTATTTCCTTTCCATTTGTTGGCAACATTTAAAAACCCATTCCAGAATAGAGCATCATTTCTTTATTTTTAATCCTTATACAAAGATCTTTTTTTACTTTTGGATGACAAACAGCAACATTCTAAACTCGTCAAATACTGCCTTAAGTCGTGAAAGCAGCCTTTCCTCCCCGGATAGAGGAAGAAAGGCAGTGTTCTGGGTCGTCAAACAAGAAAATTATGATGTAGAGCAGATTGCCATCCGGCGCACAGGGTAATGAAAACAACTAGTTACCACTGAACTATGCGTGGCATTCACGTCAGCTCGCCAGGACCGTGGCTGAAGCGCGGGCGGCCTGTTACCTGCGACGCGCGAGCGACACGGCTTCAAAGAAGCCGGAATAGAAGCCGAAATAGATGTTCCGTTTCATGCAACGAAGGGATATACGGCGCGTACCTGGCGTCAGGCCGTGCAAAAACCGGGGATGGCGACCTTCTGAAACAGGTGCGGCGTGGCTGAAACGGATGGCGGATAGGCCGAAACCTTCGCCATGAACTCGGGACGGGCGAAGGCATCGCGGAGCGTCTCGGTGGACTCCCACTCCACATAGTTCAGGAAGATCGGGCTATCGCCGATCGCTCGATGCATTTGGGTGGAGATGTAGCCCGGCTGTTTCGTCAGGATTCCGGCAGCCGCCGTAAAGGCATCCAGAAAGCCCGCTTCGTCGGCGGAACCGACCGTGAATATATTGATGAGTACGATTGGTGCGACCGAGATGCCCAGTTGGCGCTCAAGCGGGAATTCATCGTCTAGCGGCTTAAATTTCTTTAAAACTTCCATGGTAGTATTCCCATCTATTGTGAAATCGAAACTGGGGTGATCGATGCGGCTAGCAGGCTTCAGAAGCCTGCGGCAACCGGAGAAGGTAATCGGTACTCTCAAACCAGCATCGACTGCTGGGCGGAGATACCCGCCATGGCGCCTTGCCATACCGCCGTGGTGACCGAATGCATGGAGGGGTTGGCGAGGTCGCCCGCGGCGTAAATGCCGGGCATACTGGTTTCACGGCGCTCGTCGACCTTGAGGGCAATGCCCTGGGGCGTATCGACCGAGGCAAGGCCCAGCGATTCGTGCAGGCGTGCTGACGGCTTGTTGCGCGGATGCGCGAACAGGATGTCGACCGCGACAGGGGGGGCGACATCGAGCCTGATAGTGGCGTTACGGCTCGCGTCATAGTCGATTTCGGTGATCCGTCCATCGATGACGGGAATGCAGCGGTGCGCCAGATCCACCCGGATATCGGCTGGAATGTCATGACCATCGGCAAAGACCGTCAGCGTGTCGGTCCAGTCGTGGTACAGCCTGACGTAGTTGTGCGACATTGGGCCAGACCAGACGAGGCCCCAATGCCGGCCGGCGACTTCAAAGCCGTCGCAATAGGGACAAGGCACGATGCTCGAACCCCAGCCTTCGGCAAAGCCCGGAACAGCGGGAATCTGGTCGGCAACGCCATAGCTCAGTATCAGGCGGCGCGCCCTGAGGCTTTCGCCATCACTGGTGAGGACAGAGAAATCGTCGATGGCGCCGGAGACGCTCTCGGCCCGGGCACTCACCAGTTTGATCGTGGGATAGCGCGTCAGTTGCTGCCGAGCCTCGGTCAGAATGTCCTGCGGCAGTTTGTGGTCATGGCCGAGCACGCCATGCGAGCGATCCGCGAAGCGATTGCGCGGCAGGCCGGTATCGAGAACGGTGACCTTGCGGCGGGCACGGCCGAGTTGCAGCGCGGCGGCGAGGCCGGCAAAGCTGCCGCCGATGATGATAACGTCATTCATGGTAATGGGTTCCGTGTTGTTGATGGAAGGTGTTGGGCTTAGTGGTGGACTGTGCGTGGGCAAAGCCGGTGATGGAAAACGCGGCCAGCTTCAATAGGGATCGTCGTTTCATGGAAATCTCCTTGTTTAGTAGGCCGGCACGTTATCGTCATGCGATACACGCCGCGAGCAGGGCTTCGGCATCGGCGAGTTACCATCACTGCGTTAACCAACGGGACAACGGCGCCTTCGATATCGCCGGGTAAGCCGTGGAAACGTGATTAAAGAGCAGGTTGAAACCTACTCATTGGCTTGCACAGTTCAGATACTATGCGGTATCATAATTAATAAATTAAGATACTGTCAAGTACTGGAATTAGCATGACCGAAAAAAAGCAGGGGCGGCGCGGCCGGCCCGCCAACGAGGCGCTTAGCCAAACGATAGTCGACGCCGCGAGCGAACTCTTTGTAGAACTGGGTTTTCAAGCGACGACAATGGACAAGGTCGCCCAGCGGGCGAAGATATCCAAGCTAAGCATCTATCGGCATTTCGAGAACAAGGAGGCGCTGTTCAGCGCAGCCATCGCGGCTCACTGCCATCAGTTTGCACCACAGGCCCTTATTGAAAGCGTCGGCGGTTCGGCCGAAGATCAGCTCATCGCGGTGGGATCATCCCTGCTTCGCACGCTGTTAAGCCCGGACGTCCGCAGTGTCGAAGCCATGATCATGGCCGACAAGACGAATCAAAAGTCGTTAAGCAAGCTCCATTACGAAGCCGGCGCTGCCTATGTCATCGCTCAGATCGAGGCCCTGTTGCGTCAGTTGCACGCGAAGGCGCTGCTGAACGTGCCTGATCCTCTCCGGTCCGCCCGCTTGTTTGGCGCGCTTATCAAAGGATCCGACCTCCTGACAATCGCTCTGTTCGATGAGGCGAGAGTAGAGGGCGACAACGAAATCGAATCCTACTGCCGGTCGGCCGTCGCCATGTTCATCGCTGCCCACGGTGGCAACAATCACTCGGGCGGATAAGATAAGTAGCAGACGCATTGCCAATCGATGTGAGGCTAATGCGCTGCTATTGCATGAAAGACGCAGGCTTCAAGCGTAAAGATAATCTGGACATGTGCAAACTCGGTCACATGAGTCCACGGTGTGTGACGGACGCCGATAATCAGGCCCAGTCCGGGCGTTCATGGACATGGAGAATGTGATGCTGTTGACGCGGCAATCAGTTGTTGGGTCTGAACCTTCTGGTAGTTAGGGCTGTTCCCCCTTTTCAACCGCCGCCAGGGGACTTCACACAATGGTACAAAAAGGGGGTTTCCAATCGGGCGTCGACAACGCCATGCGCGCTTGCAGGTAACAGTGGCGAGGCAGATGGTGATGAGTTACCCATACCAACATCATAGTGGAGACTGGCAAACAGTTACTGCTGACATCTGCGCTGCTGAGCGTTCTCGATACCATGTCGGCATTCTTTATCCTGGACATGGTATCGATATAGCTCTCTCACATACGTACGATGTGCGCCATTAAAAACGCCATTGATAACGTAGTAAACATGACTATATTTTATTTTTTACAATAAAATCAAGTATTTATTAATAAACCCTACTCCCACTCGATCGTCGCCGGCGGCTTGCCGGACACGTCATAGACGACCCTTGAAATCCCGTCCACTTCATTAATGATGCGGTTGGAGACACGACCGAGGAATTCGTACGGCAGGTGCGCCCAATGCGCGGTCATGAAGTCGATGGTTTCAACAGCGCGCAGCGAGACGACCCAGTCGTATTTACGGCCGTCGCCCATGACGCCGACGGAACGCACCGGCAGGAACACGGTGAACGCCTGGCTGACCTTGTCGTACAGGTCCGCTTTGTGCAGTTCTTCAATGAAGATGGCGTCAGCGCGGCGCAGCAGATCGCAGTACTCTTTCTTCACTTCGCCCAGCACGCGTACGCCCAGACCCGGCCCCGGGAACGGATGACGGTACAGCATGTTGTACGGCAGGCCCAGCTCAAGACCAATCTTGCGCACTTCGTCTTTGAACAGCTCTTTCAGCGGCTCAACCAGCCCCAGCGCCATGTCGTCCGGCAAACCGCCGACGTTATGGTGCGACTTGATGACGTGCGCTTTGCCGGTAGCGGAAGCGGCGGATTCGATCACGTCCGGATAGATGGTGCCTTGCGCCAGCCATTTCACGTCGGTCAGCTTGCCCGCTTCTTCGTCAAACACGTCCACGAAGACGCGACCGATGGTTTTACGTTTCGCTTCCGGGTCGTCAATGCCCGCCAGCGCCGACAGGAAACGCTCCTCCGCCGCCACATGAACAATGTTCAGGCCGAACTGGTCGCCAAACATCTCCATCACCTGCTCGGCTTCGTTCAGGCGCAGCAGACCGTTGTCCACAAACACGCAGGTCAGGCGATCGCCAATGGCGCGGTGCAGCAGCAACGCGGTCACCGAGGAATCAACCCCGCCGGACAGGCCGAGAATCACCTTGTCCTTGCCCACCTGCACACGAATGCGTTCAACCGCGTCGTCGATGATTTTTGCCGGGGTCCACAGTGCTTCACACTGGCAAATGTCGCGCACAAAACGTTCCAGCATGCGCTGGCCCTGACGAGTGTGGGTCACTTCCGGGTGGAACTGCACGCCGTAGAAGCGTTTTTCCTCGTTAGCCATGATGGCGTACGGACAGGTGTCGGTGCTGGCAACGGTCACGAAATCAGCCGGGATGGCGGTGACCTTGTCGCCGTGGCTCATCCACACATCCAGCAACGGCGCGCCGCTGGCACTGACGGCATCCTGAATGTCGCGAATCAGCACGCTGTTGGTCTTCACTTCCACCTGCGCATAACCGAACTCACGCTCGCTGGAGCCTTCTACCTTACCGCCCAGTTGCATCGCCATGGTCTGCATGCCGTAGCATACGCCCAGCACCGGCACGCCTGCCTGGAAAACATATTCCGGCGCGCGCGGGCTATTGAACTCGGTGGTGCTTTCCGGACCGCCGGAAAGGATGATGCCATTCGGGTTGAACTCGCGAATCTGCGCTTCGGTGACATCCCATGCCCACAGTTCGCAGTATACGCCCAGCTCACGCACGCGACGTGCCACCAGCTGCGTGTATTGCGAACCGAAATCCAGAATAAGAATGCGATGTTGATGAATGTTTTCTGTCATGAGAGGCGTATTCCACTACGGAGCGAAAGAAAAATTGAACCCGGCAAGTTTACCGGGTTCGTAACATTAAATCAGCCGGTAACGCGCTTAGCCCATACGATAGTTCGGCGACTCTTTGGTGATGGTCACATCATGAACGTGACTTTCCTGAATACCGGCGCCGCTGATGCGCACAAATTCGGCTTTGGTACGCAGCGCATCAATGGTCGGGCAACCGGTCAGACCCATGCAGGAGCGCAGGCCGCCCATCTGCTGGTGCACGATCTCTTTCAGGCGGCCTTTATACGCCACGCGGCCTTCGATGCCTTCCGGCACCAGTTTGTCGGCAGCATTGTCAGACTGGAAATAACGGTCGGACGAGCCTTTGGACATCGCGCCCAGTGACCCCATGCCGCGGTAAGATTTAAACGCACGGCCCTGATACAGTTCGATCTCGCCCGGAGATTCTTCGGTGCCGGCCAGCATGGAACCGACCATTACGCAGGCGGCGCCGGCGGCGATCGCTTTGGCGATGTCGCCGGAGAAACGGATACCGCCGTCGGCGATGACCGGAATGCCAGTGCCTTCCAGCGCGTCAACCGCATCGGCAATCGCCGTAATCTGCGGCACGCCCACGCCGGTCACGATACGAGTCGTACAGATAGAACCGGGGCCGATGCCCACTTTCACCGCGCTTACGCCGGCTTCGGCCAGGGCGCGAGCGCCGGCGCCAGTCGCCACGTTACCGCCGATGATCTGCAGATCCGGGTATTTAGCGCGGGTTTCGCGGATACGCTGCAACACGCCTTCGGAGTGACCATGGGAAGAGTCGATCAACAACACGTCCACACCAGCGGCGACCAGTGCGTCGATACGTTCTTCGTTGCCGGCGCCGGCGCCTACCGCCGCGCCCACGCGCAGGCGACCGTGCTCGTCTTTACAGGCGTTCGGCTTACGCTCGGCTTTCTGGAAATCTTTTACCGTGATCATCCCGACCAGACGGAATTGTGTATCCACCACCAGCGCTTTTTCGATGCGGCGCTCGTGCATTTTCTGCAGCACCACGTCGCGTGCTTCGCCCTCTTTTACCGTCACCAGACGTTCTTTCGGGGTCATTACCGCGCTGACCGGGCGGTCCAGATCGGTGACGAAACGCACGTCACGGCCGGTGATGATACCGACCAGTTCATTGCCTGTCGTTACCACCGGGTAACCGGCGAAACCGTTACGTTCAGTGAGTTGTTTCACCTGACGCAACGTGGTTTCCGGGGTGACGGTCTGCGGGTCAACCACCACGCCGCTTTCATGGCGCTTCACGCGGCTAACTTCTTCCGCCTGACGCTCAATAGGCATGTTCTTGTGAATGAAACCGATGCCGCCTTCCTGCGCCAGCGCAATCGCCAGCCCGGATTCGGTCACGGTATCCATTGCAGCGGACAGCATGGGAATGTTCAGGCGGATGCGCTGGGTCAGTTGAGTACTCAGATCGGCCGTGTTGGGCAGAACCGTGGAATGGGCTGGAACGAGGAGAACATCATCGAAGGTCAGTGCTTCTTTAGCGATACGTAACATGGCAATATCTCACCGGAATTGGGATGGGAATTAGATAAAATATTGCCGCGGCATTATACAGGCCGAAATCGATTGCCTCCAGTATTTTTTTATAAAAATGCTTGCGAACGGCCCACTGACCGGTAGTATTGAGGATTAACTCTCTGTTTTAATTTTTGATCCGGGTCACAATGTCCTCATCATTGCCGTCATCCGCCATATTTACCGTCAGCCGCCTGAATCAGACGGTAAAACAGTTGCTGGAAGGTGAAATGGGCCAGGTCTGGCTCTCCGGCGAAATCTCCAATTTCTCCCAACCCTCCTCCGGCCACTGGTATTTTACACTGAAAGATGAACGCGCTCAGGTGCGGTGCGCCATGTTCCGCACCGGCAACCGGCGGGTGACCTTTAGACCGCAAAACGGACAACAGGTACTGATTCGCGCCACCATCACCCTGTACGAACCGCGCGGCGACTACCAGTTGCTGGCCGAAAGCATGCACCCGGCGGGCGACGGCCTGCTGCAACAGCAGTTCGAGCAGTTGAAACAGCGCCTGTCGGCGGAAGGGTTGTTCGATCAACAATACAAGCAATTGTTGCCCAAACCGGCGCGTCAGGTTGGCGTCATTACCTCCGCCAGCGGTGCGGCGCTGCACGATATTCTGCACATTCTGCAACGGCGCGATCCGTCCCTGCCGGTGGTAATCTACCCGACAGCGGTGCAAGGCGTGGATGCGCCGGCTCAGATTGTGCGGGCCATCGAACTGGCCAACCTGCGTCAGGAATGCGATGTGCTGATCGTCGGCCGCGGCGGCGGATCGCTGGAAGACCTGTGGAGCTTCAACGATGAACGAGTGGCGCGAGCTATTTTTGCCAGCCGTATCCCGATTGTCAGCGCGGTCGGTCACGAAACCGACGTGACCATTGCCGATTTCGTGGCGGATCTGCGCGCGCCGACGCCTTCCGCCGCGGCGGAACTGGTCAGCCGTAACCAACTGGAGCTGTTGCGGCAGATCCAGTCCCAGCGCCAGCGGCTGGAAATGGCGATGGACTACTATCTGGCACAGCGCCAGCAGCAATTCGTCCGGCTACAGCATCGGCTGCATCAGCAACACCCGCAACTGCGCCTGGCCCGCCAACAGACCCAGTTGATTCGCCTGCGCCAGCGTCTGGATGAAGCCATCCAGTTGCAATTGCGTCAACAGACGCGCCGTCAGGAACGCGTTGTCCAGCGGCTACGACAGCACCAGCCGCAACCACGTCTGCACCGTGCGCAACAGCAGGTACAACAGTTGCGCTATCGCATGCAATCCGCGTTGGAAAAACAGCTTAATCAGCATAAACAACGGTTTGGCGAAGCCTGTTCCCATCTCGAAGCCGTCAGCCCGCTGGCGACGCTGGCGCGCGGCTACAGTGTCACCACCGCGCCGGACGGCAAAGTCATGAAGCGTACCGCTCAGGCCGCCAAGGGCGATATACTGAAAACTCGGCTGCAGGATGGCTGGGTAGAGAGTCAGATAACTGAAATACAAAAAGAATCTACCAAACCACGCACTAAACGCCAGACGAAAAATATTTAGTGATTAGGCTATACTTATCGTGTCATAACTGTGGTAGATCAGTGTTGATAATATGTTGCAAACCATACTGCAAGGCATAAGGAGATGAAGTATGCAATCCGCCCGTAACATCATTCCGCCCTATATTCTCCATCGCATTATCAACAATGGATCGGATGAGGAACGTCGTTGCGCGCAACAAACTCTGATGCACGTGCAGTCACTGATGGTGGCCCCGGTCATCCATCCCGATGAACATGAGGAACATCCTGCCGGCAAGATACAGCGCGACATTTACGACGCAGAGCACCAGCAGACGCTACCGGGTAAGCGGGTACGGGCGGAAGGCCAACCGGAGAATGGCGACATCGCTGTTGATGAAGCCTACACCTATCTGGGCATTACCTATGACTTCTTCTGGAAAATCTTCGGCCGCAATTCACTGGACAATAAAGGCTTGTCGCTGATCGGCAGCGTCCACTACGGCAAGGATTACCAGAACGCGTTCTGGAACGGGCAGCAGATGGTGTTTGGCGACGGCGACGGCAAAATCTTCAATCGTTTCACCATCGCACTCGATGTGATCGCCCATGAGCTGTCACATGGCGTGGTGGAAAGCGAAAGTAACCTGCTGTACTTCCGCCAGTCCGGCGCGCTCAACGAATCGCTCGCGGACGTGTTTGGCTCTATGGTCAAACAGTACCATCGCAATCAGAAGGTACAGCAGGCGGACTGGATTATCGGTGAAGGACTGCTGGCCGAGGGTATCGACGGCAAGGGACTGCGCTCCATGGCGCGCCCAGGAACCGCCTATGACGACCTGCTGCTGGGCACCGATCCGCAACCGTCTCACATGCGGGATTTCGTTAATACCCGTGAGGACAACGGCGGTGTACATTTAAATTCAGGGATACCCAACCGTGCCTTTTATCTGGCCGCCATGGCACTGGGCGGCTATTCCTGGGAAAAAGCCGGGCATATCTGGTATGACACCCTGCGCGACAAGGAACTGCCGCAAAATGCGGACTTCTCCATCTTTGCCAGATTTACCGTGGAACATGCCAGAAAACGCTTCAATGAAGCGGTAGCTGATGCCGTACTGCGAGCCTGGCATCAGGTCGGGGTCGATACGGGAGTTCTTAATGAGCACGAACAGGAATAACCTGCCCGATTTAACGGATGATGTGATCATTGAACTGGCGCGCGAGGGCGGCTTCGCCTGGATCCCCAAACTGGCCGGCCTGCGCCGCTTCGCGCTGGCCGAAGTCCCCGCCGCCAAAAAAGAGAAACTCTGCGCCATGCTGCGTAACATCCTGCCGACAGCGCAGGAACCCGGTCAGCCAGACTCTCCCGGCCGCGGCGACCAGTTTTACTACCGTATCCATATTCACTACTGCAACACGCCGGATACCCACCAAACGGACTGGATATTGCTGATCCCCGAACAGAGCGCGCCATCCGAGCTGGAAGCCTTATGGCGCAACGGCCTGGATGACGATCAAACCTCCTGACAGCTACTGCGGCTGGTAACGAATGACCACGCGGGCACGTGAAATCAGCCCGTGACCGCCGGCACACAGATAGCTTTCCGCCCCACAGGCACGCAACACCTGCAACGGCTGTTCGCATTCCGGACACAGCGCCAAACGCAGCAAATCTCGCTGGCAAGCCTCACAGCGGTACTGTTCGTTACAGAGGTATTGTTCGTTACAGAGGTACTGTTTGTTGCCGCGCCATACCATCGGCTGTTGACATTCTGGACAATAAGCGTCCATCTTCCTCCTCCGGATCACACCATGAAAAACGGGGCAGAATCGCTCCTGCCCCGATATAACAACTGATTTCACCGCTGCCGATGCTTACTTGCCTTTCTTGATGTGCTGCATCAGGCGTTTACGTTTGCGCAGCTGATTCGGCGTCAGCGTATTGCGTTTGTCGGCGAACGGGTTTTCCCCTTCTTTGAACTGAATGCGGATCGGCGTTCCCATCACGTCCAGCGAACGCCGGTAGTAGTTCATCAGGTAGCGCTTGTAGGAATCCGGCAGATCTTTGACCTGATTACCGTGGATCACCACGATCGGCGGGTTATATCCCCCGGCATGAGCGTATTTCAGCTTCACACGACGGCCGCGCACTAACGGCGGCTGGTGGTCATCCGCCGCCATCTGCATGATGCGGGTCAACATAGCGGTTCCCACACGGCGGGTGGAACAGTCGTAGGCTTCGGTGACGGATTCAAACAGGTTACCCACGCCGCTACCGTGCAACGCCGAAATAAAGTGGATACGGGCAAAATCGATGAAGCCGAGGCGCAGGTCGAGGGTTTCCTTCACCTGATCTTTGATCTCCTGCGTCAGCCCGTCCCACTTGTTCACCACAATCACCAGCGAACGGCCGGAGTTGAGGATAAAGCCCAGCAGCGACAGATCCTGATCGGAAATCCCTTCGCGGGCGTCGATCACCAGCAGCACCACGTTAGCGTCTTCGATCGCCTGCAACGTCTTGATCACCGAGAACTTCTCAACTGCATCGGTAATCTTGCCGCGTTTGCGTACCCCAGCGGTATCGATCAGCACGTAGTCGCGGCCATCACGTTCCATCGGGATGTAGATACTGTCGCGCGTGGTGCCCGGCATGTCGAACACCACCACTCGCTCTTCCCCAAGAATACGGTTGGTCAACGTTGACTTGCCGACATTCGGGCGGCCGACGATAGCTAGCTTGATCGGCAACCCTTCCAGATTCGGTGCATTATCTTCGCCATCAATGTCGTCATCGCCTTCACTAAGCTGTTCCGCCCAGTAAGCCGCGTTCGCTTCTTCTTCGGTCAGTTCACGCGTTTCCTGTACCGGATCGACGACAAACGGCAACAGCACTTTTTCCAACAAAGAAGTCACGCCACGGCCATGCGACGCCGCAATTGGATGCACCTCGCCCAGACCGAGCGAATAGAAATCGGCAATGCCGGTATCGATATCGATACCATCGACTTTGTTGGCGACCAGAAACGTGTCTTTTTCACGCATGCGCAAATGCTGGGCAATGGCGTGATCCGCCGGCATCAGGCCATCGCGGGCGTCTACCAGAAACAGCACGATATCCGCTTCTTCAATCGCCAGCAGCGACTGCTCGGCCATGCGCGTTTCCACGCCATCTTCATTACCGTCGATGCCACCGGTATCGATAATAATGAATTCATTTCCCTCCACCTCGGCACGACCATACTTGCGGTCACGCGTCAGCCCAGGGAAATCCGCCACCAATGCGTCACGAGTACGCGTCAAGCGGTTAAACAGCGTGGACTTCCCCACATTCGGGCGCCCGACCAGCGCGACGACAGGTATCATTGTTACAACCTCATTGCTTATATTTCAATTCGTTACAGCAGAAAGGTCTGCTGATGATAAAAGACGAAACGGCCCCTGACAGTATCAGGAGCCGTTATGGGGATGGCGGATTCACCGCCTGTCCCGGTCATGCGAAGCGGTTAACGGGTAAAGGCGTAAACCTCGCCGCCTTTGGCCTGCACCAGTAGTTTATCGCTGGCAACCACCGGTTTGCTCAGCAGGCCGGAACCGTCCACTTTCTGCTGAACCACAAAGCGGCCGTCAGTGGTGTTGACCCAGTGCAGATAGCCTTCGGCATCGCCAACCACCAGATAGCCATTATACAACGCCGGCGCCGTCAGATTACGGTGCAGCAGGTCGCCCTGTCGCCAGATCACCACGCCGCCGTTGGTGTTGAGCGCCGTGATGCGGTCGTCCTGATCGACCAGATAAATACGATCGCCATCGACGATGAAATCATTCACCGAACCAATTTCGCGCTTCCAGGTAATCTGCCCGGAACGCAGATCCAATGCGGTCAGGTTGCCATTATATCCCAGCGCATACACCACGTTGCCTGCCACGACCGGCGTGGTGTCGACATCGTTCAGACGAGCGATTTCAGTCGCGCCGCCCGGCTGGGAAATACGCTGCTGCCAAATCAACTGACCCTGATTGATCATTACCGCACTGACGCGCCCGTTGTCGCCGCCGACAATCGCCGCGCCAAACGCCGTCGTCGGCGCAGACTCGCCGCGCAGCGACAGCGACGGCATATCCAGATTCACGGTCCATTTGATGGTGCCGTCAGATTCGCTGAGCGCCTGCAGCATACCGTTGCTGGTATGAATAATCACCACGCCATCGCTGACCACCGGGCTGGACAACACTTCGCCCGCCACCTTGGTCTGCCACTGCAATGCACCGTCGTCAGCGTTCAGGGCGAACAGCTGCGCGCGTTCACTACCGACATAAACATGGTTGCCCGACACGGCCACCCCGCCCGACAGCAGCGCCGGACGGTTGCTGGACAGCAACCCGGTTTTTTCCGCCAGATCGACGCGCCACTTCTCTTCGCCGCTATTCAGATCCAGCGCTTTTACCGTACCGTGACGATCGGCCGCATACACGCGGCTGTCCTGCCAGGTCGGATGCAGATTGGAGTAGAAATCACCGGTACCGTCTCCAACGGAGCGACTCCAGACTTTGGTGGGGGTAAACTGGTTGGTCACCTGCGGCAGCGGAGACATTTTGACCACGTCTTCCTCACGATCAAACAGCGAACAGCCGCTCAGCAGGGTGACGGAAACCAGTCCGACCAAAAGTGTTTTACGCAGTTGCATGAAGTCCCTCTTAGCTGGGCAGATTGTTCAATTTGATACGCAACAGGGATTGCAGCCCCTGAGAAGGTTTCGCCGCCATGCCTTTGTTATAGGCATCACGCGCGCCCTGATTGTCGCCTTTGCTCGCCAGCACGTCGCCGCGAACATCCGCTACCATCGCCGTCCAGCCTTCCAGCTTGATGGCATCGAGCGTTTTCAACGCCTCATCCGGCTTCTTCTGCTGCAACAGTACGCGAGCCAGACGCAGGTTAATCAGTGCCTGCAAATCGCCATCTTTACTCTGGCTCAATGCCTGACGGAGCTGCTGCTCGGCTTTAGCGATGTCATTTTTTTCAACGAACTGGTGCGCCAGCGCCAGTGAAGCCAGCGCGCCGTAATTGCCATGATCGCCGGTGACAAATTTTTCAGCGCCGGCAACGCCTTCCGGCGTACCGGCAGACAGAGATTCGGTCACTTGCTGATAGGCAGCGGAAGCCGCCATCGCGTTGCTTTCCTGATGGTTTTGCCAGAAACGCCAGCCGACCAGGGCGCCAATACCCAGCACCACGCCGATAGCCAACGCTTTGCCATTCTCGATAAAGAAGCGGCGAATCGCCTCAACCTGTTCGTTTTCAGTGCTATAGACTTCCACGCTGCCTTTCTCCTTAATTCAGTAACGCCGCGAGACGCGCCGCCACATCCGCCTGAGCCAGGGTTTCCTGCTCGCCGCTGGTCAGGTTTTTTACCACCACCTGACCTGCCGCCACTTCGGTTTCACCCAGCACCAGCGCAACCCGCGCCCCGCTCTTGTCCGCGCGGGCAAACTGTTTCTTGAAATTACCGCCGCCGTAGTTGGTCATCAGCTTCAACTGCGGCAGCGCGTCGCGCACTTTTTCCGCCAGTTGAATCGCCGCATGCTGTGTGCCGGCGCCGGATGAAATCAGGTACGCGTCTACGCCAGGCTGCGCCGCGAACGCCGGATTGACGGTCTGCACCAGCAGCACCAGACGTTCCAGCCCCATGGCAAAACCCACCGCCGGCGTACTGGAGCCGCCAAGCTGCTCGACCATGCCGTCATAACGACCGCCGCCACACACCGTCCCCTGAGAACCCAGACTGCTGGTCACCCATTCGAAAACGGTACGGTTGTAATAGTCCAACCCGCGAACCAGCCGCGGATTGACCTTATATGGGATGCCGGACTGGGTTAAAAGTTCACACAATTCATCGAAATGCGCGCGCGAGTCGTCATCCAGATAATCGGTCAGCACCGGCGCGTTATCCAGCAACGCCTGTACCTGGGCATTCTTGGAGTCGAGCACACGCAGCGGATTGGTATACATGCGGCGCAGGCAGTCTTCATCCAGCTGATCTTTATGTTCTTCCAGGAAAGCAATCAGCGCTTCGCGGTAGCGAGCGCGGGCGTCCAACGAACCGATCGAGTTCAATTCCAGACTGACATGCTGATCGATGCCCAGCACACGCCACCAGCGGGCAGTCATCAGGATCATTTCTGCATCCACATCCGGCCCTTTCAGGCCAAACACTTCGCAACCCAACTGATGGAACTGGCGATAACGCCCTTTTTGCGGGCGTTCGTGGCGGAACATCGGGCCGATATACCACAGACGCTGTTCCTGATTGTACAGAATGCCGTGCTCGATCCCGGCGCGGACACACCCTGCCGTACCTTCGGGACGCAACGTCAGGCTGTCGCCGTTGCGATCCTCAAAAGTGTACATTTCCTTTTCAACCACATCGGTGACTTCGCCAATCGCACGTTTGAACAGCGAGGTTTGCTCGACGATAGGCATACGGATTTCGCTATAACCGTACCCGCGGAGTACCTGTTTCAGGCTGTCTTCAATACGCTGCCACAGTGCCGTTTCGGCTGGCAGGTAGTCGTTCATGCCACGGATGGCTTGAATATTCTTTGCCACGTCAGTTCTCTATGCGTTTTCAGCAATTAATGCGCTTTTAAAAAATAGACCCGATTATAGGAGCAACGACGCAATGTCTTCAATGTCGCTGCCGCTATCATCGGGCGCTTCAATTCAGGAATTCGGGCCGGATCGCATTCGGACAGGCCGGATCACTTATCCACCAGATTGACGGCGATACGCTGTGTTTCATCCAGCATCGACGCCTTGGCGCGGATCCTGGCCTCCAGTTGGTCGATCATATCATCGTTGTCAAAGCGCTCTTTCTGACGGACACCATCTTCGTAAAAACCGCTCTTCTTGTTGCCGCCGGTCACGCCCAGTGTCGATACCAGCGCCTCGCCCGGACCGTTAACCACGCAACCGATGATCGACACATCCATCGGCGTGATAATGTCTTCCAGCCGCTGTTCCAGCGCGTTCACCGTGCCGATCACATCGAATTCCTGACGGGAGCAGGTCGGGCAGGCGATGAAGTTAATGCCGCGAGAACGAATACGCAGTGACTTGAGAATGTCGAAACCGACCTTGACCTCTTCCACCGGATCGGCTGCCAGCGACACACGCAGCGTATCGCCGATGCCTTCGGAAAGCAGCAATCCCAGGCCGATGGCGGATTTCACCGCGCCGCTGCGCGCGCCGCCCGCTTCGGTGATCCCCAGATGCAACGGTTGATCGATACGAGACGCCAGCAAGCGATAGGACTGCACCGCCAGGAACACGTCCGACGCTTTGACGCTGACCTTGAACGTGTGGAAATTGAGACGATCGAGAATATCCACATGACGCATGGCGGATTCCAGCAACGCTTCCGGCGTCGGTTCGCCGTACTTTTCCTGCAGATCCTTTTCCAGCGAACCGGCGTTAACGCCAATGCGGATCGGAATATTTTTGTCGCGCGCACAGTCCACCACCGACCGGATACGCTCTTCGCTACCGATGTTGCCGGGGTTGATGCGCAGGCAATCGACCCCGTATTCCGCCACTTTCAGCGCGATGCGGTAGTCAAAATGGATATCCGCCACCAGCGGCACATCCACCTGCTGTTTAATCAGACGAAATGCTTCGGCGGCATCCATGGTCGGCACCGAGACGCGCACGATGTCCACGCCAACCCGTTCCAGCGACTTGATCTGCCTAACCGTGGCATCGACATCCGTGGTGCGGGTATTGGTCATCGACTGCACGGCAATCGGCGCGCCATCACCGACAGGCACCTTGCCGACGTAAATCCGGGTTGATTTGCGGCGGTTGATGGGTGCAGGACTATGCATGACTTCTTCTCCACAATTGCCAGTGCGACGGCACGATTACTGAGCCGTCAGCGTAATACGAGCCACCTGATGGCTTTTGACAAACCGGCTCAAATCCACCGGCTTGCCCTGAAACTCAACCTGCACCGCGCCCGGCGCGCCGATTTTTAACCGGTACGGCGCCTGGCCGGTCAGATTCAGCACATTGCCGTTACGCTGTACGCCGCTGAATAATTTCTTGCCGGCGGCATCAACCACTTCCAGCCAGCAATCCGCCGTAAAGCGCATCACGATAGCCCCCGGCGCACCGGAAGCATCAGCCGCGGCCGCAGCGCTGGCAGGCGCGGTGGCCGACTGATTCAGCAACGGCTGTTCGGAAACCTGTGCCTGAGGCGCCGCGCTGGCGGCGGCAGGCGCGTTAGCCGTCGGGGCGACCGACGTAGAACCAGCAGGCTGCGACGGCACGGCGGCAGGCGAATTAAGTTCGATAGGCTGCCCGTTGCCGGACGGCGCGCCCGCAGCGCTTTCATCGTTATCCACCGGTTCCGGATCGCTATTCGCATCGACGGCCTGTCCGTCTTTAGGGCTCTGGGAAGCGTTAGCGTGGTCCACCATCGAATTGATTTCCCGCTGCTGCGCCTGGTGGTTCTGCCACCACCAGGCCACCGTCAGGCCCAATACGCCGAGCAGAATCAACCAGGTGAACAGCATCAACCAGCCATCACGCTTCTTGCGGCTTTTTCCCAACGCCAGACTCTGCATCGGCGCCACATTGGAGACACGACTCGGCACGACCTGTTTTTCCAGCATCGGCAGCAATTCGTCTTCAGGAAGGTGAACCAGTCGGGCATAAGAGCGGATATAACCGCGCAGGAAGGTAGGGGCAAGGCCAGCGGGCGTATTGTTGTCTTCTAGTTCGCGAACGGTCGACACTTTCAGGCACAACCGTTCTGCAACAACCTGTTGCGTCAGTCCCAACCGCTCGCGCGCTTCGCGCAAACGCTCGCCAGGGGTCATTATCGTTGCTGCAGTATTATCTTGAGTGGCTTCAGTATTCATTAGCTAAGAACTGCTGGTACTGTTTGGATTGTGGAAAACTTCGCGCCAGCAATCCGCCATAACGTGTTACCTCGTCATGATGCCCCGCCAGCGCGGCGAAACGAATCTGTAGCCACAGACTTTCGGCGCTTGCCGTCATCAATGGCTGGTAAATATTCAGGAGCAATCGCGCCTGATCATAGCGTCCGGCAGCAAAGCGGCTGTTCGCTTCCGCCAGAAGCCGGTTTCCTCTGGCGGGATCGTATCTCAGCGCACGGCTGAGCCACTGACTCGCCTCATCCGGCCGACCGGCGTTGAGGAAGCAATATCCCGCGTTCTCAAGTGCATCGGCAACCTGATGGTAATCAGGGAGTTGCGCAGCAGCGGCGAACTGCCGTTGCGCCGCTACATACTGCCCTAAACCACAGAGAAACGCACCGTAATTATTCATTATGCCGCCGTTGGCGGGTGCCTGCCGCAGCAGGCGACGATAACGTGTCTCAGCAGCCTGATTCTCGCCGATGCGCTGCTCGTACAGCGCCATTCCCAACTGGGTCCGGTAATCATCCGGCGCGAGCTGCTCCGCTTTTTGCAGATTGTCGCGCGCGGCGTCAAGATTATTACGGGCCAGATACTCCAGCCCCAGTTGCAACCGCGTCTGCGCCGCCGCGGGACTCACCTGCTTCGATGGCGTTTGCGCACACCCGGCCAGCAGTCCCATGCCTGCGGCCAGCGCCACGGCTTTACCCAGTAACATCCGTTTCATCCCTGATACTCCTCTTGCGAGCCATCCTGGCTCGTCGAATCCGTGACATGTTACCGCAATCTAACGCCTGTGACAGCCCACCGCCGATGGCGGCCTGCCTTGTACGGTGGCAGGTCATCAATGACCACACCGTATGATAAGCCCCGAAAACGCATTTATCACCTGCTTTCCTGAGAAAGCAGGTTGATTTGACATCATTTTCAGACGGTTTTTACCGCAATCGTGTCGCGTTGCATCTTTTTCTTCAACGTACGCTTGGTGCGATCCACCACTTCTCCCGCCAACTGACCGCAGGCGGCATCGATATCATCGCCGCGGGTTTTACGCACGATGGTGGTGAAACCGTACTCCATCAGCACCTTGGAAAAGCGATCGACCCGGCTGTTGGAACTGCGGCCGTAAGGTGCGCCGGGGAACGGGTTCCACGGAATCAGGTTGATCTTGCACGGCGTGTCTTTCAGACACTCGGCCAGTTGATGGGCATGCTCGGTACCGTCGTTGATGTGATCCAGCATCACGTATTCCACGGTCACACGCCCTTGATTGGCGTTGGATTTCTCCAGATAGCGACGCACGGCGGACAGGAAGGTTTCGATATCATACTTCTTGTTGATTGGCATGATTTCGTTACGAATTTCATCGGTCGGCGCATGCAGGGAAATCGCCAGCGCCACGTCGATCATGTCGCCGAGTTTATCCAGCGCCGGCACCACACCGGAAGTCGACAGCGTAACGCGGCGTTTGGACAGGCCGAAACCAAAATCATCCAGCATAATTTCCATCGCCGGCACCACATTGGTCAGGTTCAGCAGCGGTTCGCCCATCCCCATCATCACCACGTTGGTAATCGGGCGCTGACCAGTCACTTTGGCGGCGCCGATAATTTTCGCCGCGCGCCATACCTGCCCGATAATTTCGGATACGCGCAGGTTGCGGTTGAAGCCCTGCTGCGCCGTAGAACAGAATTTGCACTCCAGCGCGCAACCAACCTGTGAGGAGACGCAAAGCGTGGCGCGGTCTTCTTCCGGAATGTACACCGTTTCTACCCGCTGACCGTCAACCAGAATCGCCCACTTGATGGTGCCATCGGAAGAGCGTTGTTCGTCTACTACCTCGGGCGCCCGAATTTCCGCGATCGCCTGCAGCTTGCCGCGCAGCACCTTATTAATGTCGGTCATCTGGTTAAAATCATCACAGCAGTAATGATACATCCATTTCATGACCTGATCGGCGCGGAACGGTTTTTCACCGAGTTCGGCGAAAAAAGCGCGCATTTGCTGACGGTTGAAATCCAGCAGGTTGATTTTTTCATTGCTGTTGGCGGCAACGGCGATAGCGTCAGACATAGCGACGACGGGAGATACGGTTTGCTCAGACATAAATTGACTCATGGCCTCGTTGTTACACGTTATGGCGCGAAAGGGAAACGAATAATAAAGAAACGCCCCGGATGAGCACGTGCTCATCCGGGGCGCGGCATTGTACAAATTTTATAACACCCGCGCTACCTCAGCCGCATTTTTTACCGGGGCAGGCAGTGTTGCGCCGAAATTAGCGGGTACGCGGGAAAACTTCGTCCGCGCTGAAGAAATAAGCGATTTCACGCTCGGCAGATTCCACGGAATCAGAACCGTGCACCGCGTTTGCGGTAAAGCTGTCGGCGTAATCCGCACGCAACGTACCAGCCAGTGCGTTGGCCGGGTTGGTGGCGCCCATGATATCGCGGTTACGCTGCACCGCGTTTTCAGCCTGCAGTACCTGAACCATGATCGGGCCAGACGTCATGAAATCCACCAGACCGTCAAAGAACGGTTTGCCCTGGTGCTCGGCGTAGAAACCTTCCGCCTGCTCACGGCTCAGGTGCAGCATTTTGGAAGCGATAATGGTGAAACCCGCGCTTTCGAAACGGGCATAAATCGCGCCGATTGCGTTTTTGGCAACTGCGTTCGGTTTGATAATAGAGAAGGTACGTTCTACCGTCATATTGGCCTCATCCAACAACATTATTCAGTAACAGCCGGTTATACCCTAAATAATTCGAGTTGCAGGAAGGCGGCGACGCAGCGAATCCCTGGGAGCTTACATAAGTAAGTGACCGGGGTGAGCGACAAATCGGCTCTCGCCGATTTGAACGCTGCTTGCAGCGGCCCGTATAGGGCGAGGCCCATTGATGGGCCGAGTAAGAAAGCCAACGCATCTGCAACCTGAAGTATGACGGGTATAGATAAAATTATAATACCAGCCAGTGCAAAGTGGCGCAGATTATAGAGGTACCGCCACGACTTTCCCATCGGGAAAATAACATTTTCGTAAAAAAAATTTATCCTGATTACCCCTACGTATATAACAGGATTGATCCGGACAGCACGCCAACGTCAGGCGTGTTGCCCAAAGCCAGAAAATTCCAGACAATGCAATATCTTGTCTCATTCTGGGCCGAAGAATCGGCTCACACGGGGAGGTTTTATGTCCACATCCGCCGCCGGACTGTTTGTTAGCGCGTCCTGGCTGAACGCCCATCGCCACGATGCAGATATCGCCCTGATTGACGCCCGCATGTTGCCGCCGGGCAACGATACACGCGATATCGCCGCCGAATACCAGGCGGCGCATCTACCGGGCGCCGTATTTTTCGATATCGAATCCCTTTCCGACCATCAGACTCCACTGCCGCACATGATGCCGGACATCGACGCTTTCGCCGACGCGCTGGGTAAACTGGGGCTGAACGAACAGCAGCATCTGGTAATTTACGACGAAGGCAACCTATTTTCCGCACCACGCGCCTGGTGGATGCTGCGGCTGACGGGCGCTTCGCGCATTTCGATTCTGAGTGGCGGGCTGGTGGGCTGGAAACAGCAGGGGCTGCCGCTGGAACAAGGCGACGTCTCGCCGACCGCCCAGGTGTTCCACGCCCGGCCGCCTGCCGTCGGCGCGATTCGTTCGCTGGATGACGTGCTGGCCCTGTGCCGCACCGGCGACGAGCAGATTGTTGATGCCCGCCCCGCGCCCCGTTTTCTCGGCGAGGTGGACGAACCGCGGCCGGGGCTGCGTCGTGGCCACATTCCGGGGAGTTTCAACGTTCCGTGGAGTGTTCTGGTTGAAGGCGGCGCACTGAAACCGGCGGACGAACTGGCCGCTATCTTTCATCAGGCCGGCGTCGACATTCAACGCCCGATTGTCGCCAGTTGCGGCTCCGGCGTGACGGCATCGGTGGTGATGCTGGCGCTGTTTGTGCTCAATGCGCCGCAGGTCTCGCTTTACGACGGTTCGTGGAGCGAATGGGGCGCCCGCGACGATGTGCCTGTCGTCACCGGGTGAGCCGACAACAATCGCCATCTCATCAGGAGGTGGTTTACGTCTGACAATAAAAAACGGCACAAGGCCAATCCGCCTGCGCCGTTTTTTTATTCGTTTCGCTCTGCCTTTAACCGCGCGCTATGCCTGGCCGCTATGCTTGAACTCGCGTAGGAAACTGCCCCATTTCCGCTCGTAAAACGGCGTGGTATGGCGAATCAGGAAGTGGCTGATGCCGGGCTGATCATTGCTCACCAGGCAGAGATCGATCGGGCGGTCATCCGGCTGGGTATCGGTCGCCACCGATCCGGCCGCCTGAATCAACGCATCCAGATCGTCGCCGTCGGCATCCAGACCGATCAGCAGGTGCGGCTGATCTTCATCCGGTTCCTGAATCTGCGCCAGAAACGCCCGTTTTACGTTACGGTGCTTGCTGAACAGTTGAGTCAGAGAATCGATCATCTGCGCCGGCATCTCAGCCGGAATACCGATTTTCAGTTCGGTGCCGCCATCAAGAATGTGCTGTTGCACCAGACTGCTGCCCTCGCTGGACAACAGGTGTTCGATCTCCTGCGGCAGAAACTCTTTGCCATACGGCAGTTTCGGATTCAGAAACAGCGTCGCGCCACGGGTGATATCAAACAGCGTTCTGACCGGCAGCGCCAGAAACGCTTGCTCATCGGTCACCGCCAGTTGCAGTGCCTCCAGCGAGGAGAAAAACGGAACGGCGGAATGACCATCCGGTTTTTCCCAGTGCTGTAACTGCAGCCCACTGCCTGCCTGCAAGCTACTTTCTCCAAACGCGTCGTCTTCTTCGCTGTGGCCCAGCACGTAAACCGTAGCTTCCAACAGTTCGCTGAAAAACTCGGGCCGGTGCGCCGGTTCCGATGCGGCCAGCTTTAACAACTCTTCCAGCCTGAACGGGGGGGGAAAACTCCATAACGTTTCGTCTCCGTTTACCTTTAATGCGGTAAACAAACACACATCGACGACACGCTTACTGATATCAATACCAACGTAATACATAATGATGTCCCCCTTTCACTGAAGCCATCACGCCCGTTCCGCTTGTACATTCAGAGTCAGTGCTCTGGGTAACCGTTCAATGTTAATGCTGGCGTGAAAGGTGAAACAGAGGGCTTAAACTCAACCGCAAGGTTTATAGCCCTGGCTCTCCTTCGAAGCTCACTCTGTTTCATGTCGTGATAGCTAATCAACGACATGAGCAAGATACAAGCCTCTCCTTGTCGTGCGTGCGATGAAATAACAAAGAAACTACGCCGTTTATCCCGCACGAAACCATTCACTGATCAGACAAACATCATTGTTCATAAGACAACGCGGCTGTTTGTCAACAGCTTAACCCGCTTTATTCAGCAGGAAATCGGCCAGCGTGCGCACGCCCAGACCGGTTGCGCCGGCAGACCACTGTTCCACCGCCGATTTGCGGTAAGTAGCGGAGCAGTCGATATGCAGCCAGCCTTGCTGGTAGTTTTTCACAAAGTGAGACAGGAACGCCGCCGCCGTGCTGGCGCCTGCGGTGTGCGCTGCACCGGCCACGTTGTTCAACTCGGCGAAGTTGGACGGCAAATGCTGGCGATGGAATTCCTCCAGCGGCAGGCGCCAGAACGGTTCGCCTTCGCGACGGGCGCTGTCCATCAGCGAATCGATCATCGCGTCGTCAAAGCTGAACAGCGCGTGATAATCATTGCCCAGCGCGGTTTTGGCGGCGCCGGTCAGGGTCGCGCAGTCGACAATCCACTGCGGGTTCTGTTCACACGCGTCAATCAGGCCGTCAGCCAGCACCAAACGCCCTTCGGCATCGGTATTCATCACTTCGACGGTTTTGCCGTTGCGATAGCGAATGATATCGCCCAGACGGAACGCGTTGCCGCTCACCATGTTATCAGCGCAGCACAAGTACAGTTTCACGCGCTGCTGCAAGCCGCGAGCCGCCGCCAGCGCCAGCGCGCCGGTCACCGTCGCCGCGCCGCCCATATCGGACTTCATGGAATCCATGAAGCTGCTGCCTTTCAGGCTGTAGCCGCCGGTATCAAAGGTGATGCCTTTGCCGACCAGACAGGCCAGCACCGGCGCGTCCGCCTTACCGGTCGGGTTATAATCCAGCGCCAGCAATACCGGCGAACGTTCGGAACCGCGCCCCACCGTGTGCAGGCCGGCGTAGTTCTGCTCACGCAGATCCTCGCCTTTGGTAATGCGATAAGAAATCGCCTCGCCCGCCACGCTACACAGCAGATCGATAGCACGGGTCGCCAGTTGTTCCGGCCCCAGATCTTCCGCCGGCAGGTTGATGGTGTCGCGTACCCAGTCAACGATCTTCAGACGACGCTCCAGCTCTTGCTGCTGCGCGTCCGCCAGCGTGGCCCATTCCACCGTGCGTTTGCCCTTCGGACCGCGGTATCCCTGCCAGAACGCCCAGCTGCTTTCCAGATTCCAGCCTTCGCCGGCCAGTTTGACCTGTTTAATGCCCTGCCCGTCGATTTTGCGGGCCGCACGCTGGATGATGGTCAGCGGTTTGTCGCCGGACAGATGAATGGTAAATCCCTGCTCATTGGCGGTTAACGAGGCTTTCTCACCCCAGCGGGCGTCCGCTGGCTGATGGGAAAGGGTAATCAGCATCGCTTCAGTTGTCATACAGCTACTCCAGGTTGGGCATGGTTATCTCAGCCCACTATCGCCATGATAAAAAAGAGAAAACGGGCCACCTCAAGGCAGCCCGTTGACCAGTTCGGTTATTCGGCTTCGTCCAGCCACACCAGCAGGATCGCTTCCAGGATTTTCTCGTTGGAGGCTTCCGGTTCGTCGTCAAACTCATCCAGTTCGCAAATCCAGCGGTGCAAATCGGTAAAACGCACGGTTTTCGGATCGACATCAGGATAGAGGTCGTACAGCGCTTCGCCGATTTCACGGCTATCGGTCCACTTCAGTCCCATAAATTACTCCGTCAGTGTTCGCGTGCGTGATTAATGGTATAGCGCGGAATTTCCACCACCAGATCTTCATCGGCAACGCGCGCCTGGCAACCCAGACGGCTTTCCGGTTCCAGACCCCAGGCTTTATCCAGCATGTCGTCTTCGTCTTCGGTGCTTTCCGTCAACGAATCAAATCCTTCACGGACGATGCAGTGACAGGTGGTGCAGGCACAGGATTTTTCGCAAGCGTGCTCAATTTCAATGCCATTGCGCAACGCTACGTTCAGAATAGTTTCACCACTGCTCGCTTCCAGAACTGCCCCTTCCGGACACAAGTCCTGATGCGGCAGAAAAACAATCTTGGGCATGTTATACCTCGTCCACGGAATGCCCGGCCAGCGCGCGGCGGATAGATTCATCCATCCGGCGGGCAGCGAATTCCTGGGTTTGTTGATCTACTGTTTTAATCGCGGCCTCAATGGCTGAGGCGTCGTTTTCCTGCGCGGCCTGTTGTAGTTGAAGGCAGGCGACGTCAATCGCGGCTCGCTCTTCGTCGTTCAGCAAAGCGGCATCCGTCGCCAGCGCGCTGTTGAGGCTTTCCAGCACTCGCGCCGCCTCCACGCGCTGCTCGGCCAGCATACGCGCACCGACGTCGCTCTGCGCGTTCTGCATGGAGTCGGTAATCATGGCGGCGATCTCGTCGTCGCTCAGACCGTAGGACGGCTTCACCTGAATGGAGGCCTCCACCCCGGTGGATTTCTCCATCGCGGTCACGCTCAGCAGCCCGTCGGCGTCCACCTGGAAGGTCACCCGGATATGCGCGCCGCCGGCAGGCATCGGCGGGATGCCGCGCAGCGTGAAACGCCCCAGCGAACGGCAATCCTGCACCAGCTCGCGCTCGCCCTGCAACACATGGATCATCATCGCGGTCTGGCCGTCCTTGAAGGTGGTGAATTCCTGTGCGCGCGCCACCGGAATGGTGGTATTGCGCGGAATCACTTTCTCGACCAGCCCGCCCATGGTTTCCAGCCCCAGCGACAGCGGAATCACGTCCAGCAGCAGCATTTCGCTGTCGGGCTTATTACCGACCAGAATATCAGCCTGAATCGCGGCGCCGATAGCCACCACTTTATCCGGGTCGATAGAGGTCAGCGGCGTGCGACCGAAAAATTCGCCTACCTGCTCACGCACCAGCGGCACGCGGGTGGAACCGCCGACCATCACCACCTCTTTCACCTCATCCGCGTCAACATCCGCGTCTTTCAGCGTGCGACGGCAGGACAACAGCGTGCGTTTCACCAGCGGCGCAATCAGTGCGTTGAACTGTTCACGGGTGATCTCACCCTGCCAGCCCGCCACCGATACCGGCACGGTTTGCGCATCACTCAGGGCAATCTTGGTCTGTACGGCGGTATTGAGCAGCACCTGCTGCAATTGATGATCGTCACGGGATGTGATCCCGGCCTGCTCGCGAATCCACTCGACCAGCAGATGATCGAAATCATCGCCGCCCAGCGCGGAATCGCCGCCGGTGGCCAGCACTTCAAACACGCCGCGGCTAAGACGCAGAATAGAGATATCGAAGGTGCCGCCGCCCAGATCGTACACGGCGATCACGCCTTCCTGGCCGGAGTCCAGCCCGTAGGCAATCGCCGCCGCGGTAGGTTCGTTTAGCAAACGCAGCACATGCAGACCGGCCAGCCGAGCCGCGTCTTTGGTGCCCTGACGCTGGGCGTCGTCAAAATAGGCCGGCACGGTGATCACCACCCCGTCAGGCAGCCCGTTCAGCGCCTCTTCGGCACGCCGGGTCAGCGCCGTCAGGATATCGGCCGACACCTGGATCGGGTTGCGCGGACCAGCAGCGGTCTGCAGCACCGGCAGGCCGTTTTCACTGGCTTCAAACCGATAAGGCAAATGGGGATAACGCTGGCGAATATCGGAGAGCGAGCGTCCCATCAGTCGCTTGACGGAACTGACGGTGTTTACCGGGTCGGCCGCCGCCTGCTGGCGCGCGTCCCAGCCAACGGTCAGCCCGTCGGCATGGTAGTGGACGACCGACGGCAAAAGATCGCGTCCGTCATGATCGGGCAGGGTTTGCGTCTCGCCGCTGCGGACGGTGGCGACCAGGGAATGGGTGGTCCCCAGATCAATCCCGACGGCCAGACGACGCTGATGCGGCGCCGCACTCAGCCCCGGCTCACTGATTTGTAATAAGGCCATATTGAGCTTCCATCAATTGGCGGGCGGGCGACCGATGCGGCCATACGACCAACGGCGGTCCCGCCGGATTGAATGTGACTTATCGTTCCAGCAATTGTTCTTCGAGTTGTTCAACCTGCTGCCGGAGCCGATCAAAAAAGCGCAGTTTACGTACCGTATCCGCCGCATCCGGCCAGGATTCCTCATCCAGCTCGCGCTGCATCCGCTCGCTGCGCTGGCGGGTCATCCCTTTCAGGCGCTGTGCGAATGCCGCCAACGCGGTTTCCGCGTCCGGACGACGTTCAATCTCGTCCAGCTCTTCGCGCAGTTCCATCTGCTCCATCAGGAATGCGGTGTCATGAAGCGTATGCTGCTCGTTGCTTAAATCAAAACCGTGCAAAGATAACATATACTCCGCGCGTTTCAGCGGATGTTTCAGCGTCTGATAGGCATTATTGATGGTCGCAGCCTGTTGTAACGCCATCATGCGTTCACGTTCCGGGCTGGCGGCGAAGCGGTCGGGATGAAACTGGCGCTGCAGTTCCTGAAACCGGGAAGCAAGCAGGCTGCCATCCACGTTATAGCGAATCGGCAGCCCGAATAAAGTAAAGTAATCCATAGTGTGCTCTGAGTTCGCAGACAATCAATGCGCGCCCGCCGCTTTACATGCCGGAGCACACAAAGCGGCGGGAGTCGGTCAACAGGCCGACCGGCGGTCAGACATTAAAGCTTTCGCCGCAACCGCACTCGCTGGAAACGTTAGGGTTATTGAATTTAAAGCCTTCGTTCAGCCCTTCCTTGACGAAATCCAGTTCGGTGCCATCAAGGTAGACCAGGCTTTTGCCATCAATAATGACCTTCACGCCCTTGTCTTCAAACACCACATCATCGGTGTTCAGTTCATCAACAAATTCCAGCACATACGCCATACCGGAACAACCGGATGTTCTCACACCCAGACGCAGGCCAACGCCTTTGCCACGATTGACCATAAAGGCATTAACGCGTTGCGCAGCGCTGTCGCTCAGGGAAATCGACATAAGCAAAACCTCTAATTCATCTGCCCGTTATTTGTCGCGTTTGCTCTTGTAATCGGCGATGGCGGCCTTGATGGCGTCTTCAGCCAAAATCGAGCAGTGGATTTTCACCGGCGGCAGTTCCAGTTCTTCGGCGATCTGGGTGTTTTTAATGGACTCGGCTTCGTTCAGACTCTTGCCTTTCACCCATTCGGTCACCAGCGAGCTGGAGGCGATAGCGGAACCGCAACCGTAGGTTTTAAAGCGGGCATCTTCGATGATTCCCTGCTCGTTGACCTTGATCTGCAGCTTCATGACGTCGCCGCAGGCCGGTGCACCTACCATACCGCTGCCGATGCTCGGATCCGACGAATCAAACGAGCCGACGTTGCGCGGATTTTCATAGTGATCAATTACTTTTTCGCTGTAAGCCATAATATGCGTCCTGATTCCTGCGAATTAATGATGCGCCCATTCGATGCTGCCGATATCCACGCCCTGCTTGAACATTTCCCACAGCGGGGACAAGTCGCGCAGGCGGCCGATGGATTTGCGAACCAGATCGATGGTGTAGTCAATTTCTTCTTCGGTGGTGAAACGACCCAGTGAGAAACGGATGGAACTGTGCGCCAGTTCATCGTTCATCCCCAGCGCGCGCAGCACATAGGAAGGTTCCAGGCTGGCGGAAGTACAGGCCGAACCGGAAGACACCGCCAGATCCTTCAACGCCATGATCAGCGATTCGCCTTCCACGTAGTTGAAGCTGACGTTCAGGATATTCGGCGCGCCCTGCTCCAGGTCGCCGTTTAGGTACACTTCCTCGATATCGTTGATACCGTTCCACAGGCGATCGCGCAGGCTACGCAGACGAGCCGCTTCCTGCGCCATTTCTTCTTTGGCGATGCGGTAGGCTTCACCCATGCCCACGATCTGATGCACCGGCAGGGTGCCGGAACGCATGCCGCGCTCGTGGCCGCCGCCGTGCATCTGCGCTTCGATGCGCACACGCGGCTTGCGACGCACATACAGCGCGCCAATCCCTTTCGGGCCGTAAATTTTGTGGCCGGAGAAGGACATCAGGTCAACTTTCAGCTGGCTGAGGTCAATCGGCAGTTTGCCCACGCTCTGGGTCGCGTCGACATGGAAAATGATGCCGCGGCTACGGCACATTTCGCCGATAGTGGCGATATCCTGCACCACGCCGATTTCGTTGTTCACATGCATAATAGACACCACGATGGTGTCATCGCGCATGGCGGCTTCCAGCTCTTTCAGATCGATGATGCCGTTACGCTGCGGCGCCAGGTAAGTCACTTCAAACCCTTCGCGCTCCAGCTGGCGGCAAGTATCCAGCACGGCTTTGTGTTCCGTCTTGCTGGTGATGATGTGCTTGCCTTTCTTCTGGTAGAAGTTCGCCGCGCCTTTGATAGCCAGGTTGTCGGACTCGGTGGCGCCGGAAGTAAAAACGATCTCGCGCGGATCCGCGCCGACCAGTTCGGCAATCTGGTTACGGGCGATATCCACCGCCTCTTCCGCCTGCCAACCAAAGCGGTGGGAGCGGGAGGCGGGGTTGCCGAACGTGCCGTCCAGGGTCAGAAACTGCATCATTTTTTCAGCCACGCGCGGGTCGACCGGCGTCGTGGCGGAATAATCCAGATAAATCGGTAACTTCATTGCTCTTAAACTCCGTACATCACTTCAAAACGTTCAAGGCGTTTTGTTATTTTTTTTCAGGCACGCAAGTTGACGTTAATGGTTTCTTGTATGCGCCCGTTGGCGGTACGACGCACGTCAGCATCCTGACGATCCGCGACGTCCAGAATCTCTTTGTTATTAACCAGTTCATCCAGGGTGATGTTGTTGAGGAACTCGCTGATGCGGTCGCTCAGATCGCGCCACAGCGTATGGGTCAGACAGCGATCGCCGCCCTGACACCCTTCTTTCCCCTGGCAGCGGGTAGCGTCCACGGACTCATCCACGGCGGAGATAACCGAACCGACAGCGATTTCGGCGGCATCTTTACCCAACAAATAGCCGCCGCCCGGACCACGCACGCTGGCAACCAACCCATGCTTGCGCAGGCGAGAAAACAGCTGTTCCAGATAAGAAAGCGAAATCCCCTGACGTTCGGAAATGTCAGCCAGCGGAACCGGGCCTTCCTTTGAATGCAGCGCTACATCGAGCATGGCGGTAACGGCGTAGCGGCCTTTAGATGTCAGTCTCATGTTAATGGTATCCGTAAGATAAACATGTATTATTAAGACAAGTATTATGAGTCAAGCATACATAGCACTGTCATGAGTCTGACATTCCCGAGTGTTTCAGTCAACTATTTAACCGAGTAAATAACTCAACTATTGTCCTGTGGCTTGTCTGTCGACGAGGCGGTCTTGGTGATGGCGCTCAGGATACCGCGCAAGATATTGAGTTCCTGATTTTCTGGACGGGCGCGGGTAAACAACCGGCGCAACTTGTTCATCACCTGGCCCTGATGCGGCTGGCGAATGAAACCGGTGTGCAGCAACGTCTCTTCCAGATGCTGATAAAAACGTTCCAGATCGTCCACCAGCGGGTACGGACTCTCCTCATGCGCCGGCTCGCCCCGCTGCTGACGATCCAGCCAGGCGACGCGAACTTCATAAGACAGGATCTGTACCGCCATCGCCAGATTGAGCGAGCTGTACTCCGGATTGGCGGGGATCGCTACATGAAAGTGACATTTCTGTAGTTCCTCATTCGTCAGTCCCACGCGCTCGCGGCCGAACACAAGCGCCACCGGCGCGTGCTGCGCTTCCTGAACACTGCGCACGCCGCACTCGCGCGGCTCCAGCATCGGCCAGGGCAAGGTACGGGAACGAGCGCTGGTACCCACGACCAGACCACAGCCCTCCAGCGCCTGATCGAGAGAATCAACGATGGTGGCGTTGCCAATGACATCACTGGCGCCGGCAGATAACGAAATGGCCTGCGAATCGGGTTTGACCAGCGGATTGACCAGCCAGAGATTGGTCAACCCCATGGTTTTCATCGCCCTGGCCGTTGACCCCATATTGCCGGTGTGTGAAGTTTCCACCAGCACAATGCGTATATTCTGTAACATGCGGACTCTGTCATATGAAACGAAAACCGGCGTATGTTAACACAAACTTCTCTGTTTTCTCTTTCTCCCGCTATCTGCTATACTCCGCGCCGTTTTCTGTTCTTTAACATTCTTGTGGACGATACCATGCATCCGATGCTTAACATCGCCGTGCGCGCAGCGCGCAAAGGCGGCAACTTGATAGCTAAAAACTATGAAACGCCTGACGCCGTCGAGGCTAGTCAGAAAGGCAGTAATGATTTTGTCACCAACGTTGACCGCGATGCAGAACGCCTGATTATCGAGGTAATCCGCAAAGCCTACCCGCAGCACACCATTATTGGTGAAGAATGTGGCGAGCTGGTTGGCGAAGATCAGGACGTACAATGGATTATCGATCCCCTGGATGGCACCACCAATTTCATCAAACGTCTCCCCCATTTTGCCGTTTCCATCGCCGTTCGCGTTAAAGGCCGCACCGAAGTGGCCGTGGTCTACGATCCGATGCGTAACGAGCTGTTCACCGCCACCCGCGGTCAGGGCACCCAGTTAAACGGTTATCGTCTGCGCGGCAGCAACGCCCGCGATCTGGACGGCACCATTCTCGCGACCGGTTTCCCGTTCAAGCACAAACAGCACAGCGCCAGCTACCTGCGCGTGCTGGAAGCGCTGTTCGGTCAGTGCGCCGACTTCCGCCGTACCGGCTCCGCCGCGCTCGACCTGGCCTATGTGGCGGCCGGTCGCGTGGACGGATTCTTTGAGATCGGCCTGAAACCGTGGGACTTCGCCGGCGGCGAACTGCTGGTGCGTGAAGCCGGCGGCATCATTACCGACTTCACCGGCGGTCACAACTACCTCACTTCCGGCAACATCGTCGCCGGTAATCCGCGTGTGGTGAAATCTCTGCTGTCGACTATCCGCGATCAACTGAGCGACGCACTCAAGCGCTAATCCTTCCTGTGGGCATGTCGTCAGACGTGCCCTTGTTGTTATTTTTCTTTACAACTCGCCCCTGTTGAGTAAAAGTTTAAGCTTATATGATAATAATTATTAAACTCATTCATTTATTTCGGGGATGACCCCCGTCAAGCAGTGGTTAATCACAGGAAAAATCATGCTAAAAAAATCATGGCGCCCTATTTTACTCGCTACTACACTCACAACCGCCTTCGCCAGCTTCGCCACCCAGTATCCCCTCACCATTACTGATATCGACGGACAAAGCGTTACCATCAAACAGGAGCCGCAGCGCATTGTGCTACAGGATGGCCGCGATATCATGGCCATGGCGCTGCTGGACCGCGATAACCCGTTTGGCCGACTGGTCGCCTGGAACAATTTGCCGAAAAAACAGGACACCGCCACCTGGGACCTGCTGAAAGGCAAATGGCCGCAGTCTGAAAGCATTCTGGACATGGGTTTCAGCGACAAGGGTGAAGTGGAACTGGAAAGTATTCTGGCCAAAAAACCGGACCTGATGATCGCCCAGTTGCGCGCCAAACCGGCGCTGATGGAAAATGGCGTGATCGGCAAACTGAACGCACTGCACATCCCGCTGGTGTTTGTGGATTATGAAATTGAACCGGCCAAAAATACCGCGCCCAGCGTCGACCTGCTCGGCAAGGTGCTGAACCGCGAAGAAAACGCCAAAGCGTATACCGACTTTTACCGCCAGCACTTTGACAGCATTCAGAAAGTGACTGCAAGCATCGCCACCAAGCCCAACGTGTTTATTGAGCCTATCGCCGGCAACACCGACGCCTGCTGCTTTACCCATTCCCATAGCGGCTGGGGTGGCCTGCTGGAAGCCATCGGCGCGAAGAACATCGGTTCTGGATTGTTGCCGGGCGCGTCCGGCTTTGTTTCACTGGAAAAAGTAATCAGCGAAAAACCTGATACCTACATCATGACCGGCTCCAAACGCGGCAACGGCACCAGCAAGATTCTGCCGTTCGGATATGGCGCCGGCGACAGCGATATTCAGGACAAAGCCAAAGCGCTGCTGAGCCGCACCGGCGTCGACCAGATTCCCGCCATTAAGGCCGGTCAGGTTTACGGGGTATACCATCACTTCTATAACCACCCGTACAATATCGTCGGCATGGAATATCTGGCCAAAGCGGTGTATCCGAAACAGTTCAGCACGCTGAACCCGGACGATACCTATCACTATATTGTTCGCCATTTCACCACCCTGCCTGACAACAACTTTGTGTTTGCCCGCAAACTGGCCGAGTAATCCATGAGTGTAACCACCGAATCCCCTATCAGCCGTGTCAGCACGGCTGAAAACAGCGCGCTGATCCATTATCGGCATATCATCCGCCATCGGCTGGCGGTGATGGCGGTACTGGTCGTCGCGATTGTCGCCTCTTTGTTGCTGGACTTTGTGCTCGGTCCTTCCGGCCTGCCGTTGGATGTGCTGTGGCAGACGCTGACCGATCCGGCCAACGCGGACGCCGGTAGCCGCGTCATCGTCTGGGACATCCGCCTGCCGTATGCGCTGATGGCGGTAGTAGTCGGTCTGGCGCTGGGGCTGGCGGGCGCAGAGATGCAAACCATCCTGAACAACCCGCTGGCCAGCCCGTTCACGCTGGGCGTGTCCTCCGCGGCGGCATTCGGCGCGGCGCTGGCGATCGTACTGGGGGTCGGTATTCCGGGCGTTCCGGCGCAGTGGTTTATTTCAGCCAACGCCTTCCTGTTCGCGCTGCTGGCGGCGTTGCTGCTCGACGGCATTACCCGCTGGACCAAGGTAGCGACATCCGGCGTGGTGTTGTTCGGGATCGCGCTGGTGTTCACTTTTAACGCGCTGGTATCCATCCTGCAGTTCATCGCCAACGAAGATACCCTGCAAGGGCTGGTGTTCTGGACCATGGGCAGCCTGGCGCGTTCATCCTGGGAAAAGCTCGGCATTCTGCTGCTGGTACTGGCTATCGTGATGCCGTTGTCCATGATGAGTTCATGGAAGCTGACCGCATTGCGTTTGGGTGAAGATCGCGCCATCAGCTTCGGCATCAACGTGCGCCGTCTGCGTCTGGCCACGCTGTTGCGCATCAGCTTCCTGTCGGCGCTGTCGGTGGCGTTCGTCGGGCCGATTGGCTTCATCGGTCTGGTGGCGCCGCATATCGCCCGCATGATTTTCGGCGAGGATCACCGCTTCTATCTGCCGGCCAGCGCCTTGACCGGCGCGCTGGTGTTGTCGCTGGCGTCCGTGGTGTCCAAGAACCTGCTGCCGGGCGTCATCATTCCGGTCGGGATTGTCACCTCGCTGGTGGGAGTTCCTTTCTTCCTCAGCATCATTCTGCGTAACCGGGGGAACGTATGAGTCACAACGGACTGGCGATTTCCCATTTTTCAGCGGGTTACCCCAAACGGACCGTCATTAACGATCTGTCGGTCCCGCTGTTGCCGCGCGGTAAGATCACCGTGCTGCTGGGGCCTAATGGCAGCGGCAAATCGACGCTGCTGCGTGCGCTGGCCGGGCTGGGACAGGCGCAGGGCGACATGCTGCTGGATGACGTTAATGTAATGCAGTTGCCGTTCGCTAAACGGGCGGAAAAAGTGGTGTATCTGCCGCAATCGTTGCCTGCCGGCGTGCATCTGCACGTGCTGGAATCGATCATCGTCGCCCAGCGCGCGTCCGGTGGGCTGCATCACAGCAGCAACGAAGACGAAGTGCTGACGCTGCTCAGACAGCTGGGCATTTCACATCTGGCGATGAGCTATCTGGACCAGCTTTCCGGCGGTCAGAAACAGCTGGTCGGGTTGGCGCAGTCGCTTATCCGTCAGCCTTCGCTGCTGTTGCTGGATGAACCGCTTAGCGCGCTCGACCTCAACTACCAGTTCCACGTGATGGATCTGGTACGTCAGGAAACCCGCAAGCGCAATATCGTGACGGTAGTGGTGGTGCATGACATCAATATCGCGCTGCGTCATGGCGACCACGTACTGATGCTCAAAGACGGCAAGCTGATCGCCGATGGCGAACCGGCCGAGGTGATCAGTGAAGAGAGTCTGGCGCAGGTGTACGGCGTTCGCGGCCGTATCGAACGCTGCTCTCGCGGTATTCCGCAGGTGATGATTGACGGGCTGGTTGCCGAACCGACGCTGTAAATCAGGCTTACCACGCCACACGTAAAAAACGCCCCGCTCATGCAGATGAACGGGGCGTTTTTTTATTCACATTCGGTTATTCACGTTTGCTTATTGGCGCGCTGTTGCAATCAGCCGCCCGATAAAGGCGGCCTCACGGCTTGTCAGGATTTCGCCGGCAGCGTCACCCAATATCCCGGCTGGTACGGCAGCGGCAGGAATTTCTCATGGAAGGTACGGAAGGTGGCATCCGGATCGATATCCTTGAACAAGTCCGGGTGCAACCACTTCGCCATCACCTGAATCGCCACAAACTGATACGGGCTGTCATAGAACTGATGCCAGATAGCATGAGCCTTGCCGTTGGTGGCGACCGGCAGCGTTTTAAATGCGGAGCGTTCCATCAGCTTCTGCAAGCGTTGCAGCGCCTGTTGCTGGTCGGCCCCCGGCCCCACCCCAACCCAGCCGTTGGCGGTGTTGTAGTTCTTCCAGTTGGCGCCGGTAACAATCACTACGTCCGGGCGCGCGCTGATGATCTGCTCCGGGTTCAGGGTGCCGAAAGTGCCGGGGATAATCCCCTTAGCGATGTTGATGCCGCCTGCGGCTTCCACCATTTTCCCAAAGTTTTCATTGCCGAATGACATGCAGCACTCTTCGTCATAGCCGCCGGCACGGTCGAGCATCACCTTCGGACGCGGCCCCTGATAGTTCTTCAGGCGTTCGGTCACGATATCAATCTGTTGACGACGGAACTGAACGATCTCTTCGGCGCGTGCCGGTTTGCCCAGCAGTTGGCCCATGATGCGAATGCTTTTCTCGGCGTTTTCAAACGGCTTTTCACGGAAGTCGATAAACACCACTGGAATGCCCAGACCGCTGAGCTTTTCAATCAGCTTGGCCTCATCGGTAGCCGCTTTCGCTTCCAGATTCATCAGCACCAGATCCGGCTTCAGGTTCACCGCCTGCTCAACGTTGAAGGTGCCGTCTTTAGCGCCGCCGAAGGTCGGCAATTGTTTAATCTGCGGATATTTATGTTCATAAGCCAGATAGCCGTCATAGTCGGCTTTCGGCAAGTCGTCGCGCCAGCCGACCACACGCTGGAACGGCGCGTCGGTGTCAAAGGCCGCCAGCAGATAAATCTGCCGTCCTTCACCCAGGATCACCCGCTTAACTTCAGACTTGATCTCAACTTTTCTGCCGCTAACGTCTTCCACCACAATGGGTGCAGCCCTGACTGCCGAAACCAGCCCCAACGCCATGCCAACGGCACACAACCACTTTTTCATTCTGTTATTCCCTGCCCGTTTTACGGATAATGAGAGTCATTATCATTCAATGTAAATAATAAAGTTACGGTTACATTCGGGCAATCTTTTTTACATGAAAAAACAGGATATTTATCAATACGTGATGGTGATCGAAGGGCGCAAACTCGGCCTTCCTGGGTTAACGGATCGGGTCAACGAAACGGGCTGAATTTACCGTGGGGCGCACTCACCCCAGCAATGGACGAATCCCGCCCATGACATCCGGTTGCGTAGTGAGATAAAGCACAATGCCGGCGAAGGTCAGCGCCATGCCGCCCACCAGCGACAAGGCTGACCAGACAAGCGGTTGCCAGCGTGGAGAGGAAAAGGCGCCGGCACGGCTCAAACGTTCCAGTTGGCGACGACAGAACAGCACCACCACGCCCAGCAGCGAGACGGTCAGCGCCGTCCCCAGCGCCATGGTCAGGGCAGCAATCACGCCCCAGACAAACACGTCCAGCACTTTGGCGAACAGCAACACCAGTATTGCACCGGAACACGGGCGCAACCCCATCGCCAGCACCACCATCAGGCGGGTACGCCAGCCATCGCTGTGGTTGAGCGCCTCTGCCGCCGGCACGTGCTGATGACCGCAACCACAGTGTTCGTCGTGTTGGTGGCGTACGGCAGGCGCCAGTCGGATGCCGGACGCGGACGCATCAAGCGGCGTAAACGAGCGGATGCGCGGTTTGGCGCGGGAAAACAGCAACGCCCGCAGGCGTCTGAATGCGCGCAGGCACAGCCAGCCGCCGAGCCCCGTGACCAGCACAAAGCTGCTTTTCTCCATCCAGAAACTGCCGATGTGCAAAGCCCGGCTGGAAAGCTGCAACACCGCCAGCACCAAGGTCACCAGTACGATCGCCACCGTCCCTTGCAACAAAGCGGAGGCAAAGGTCAGTTGCAAACTACTTTTCAGCCGCGACGGGTGGGTCGCCAGATAGGTGGCGATCACCACTTTGCCATGACCGGGGCCAACCGCATGCAGCACGCCATACACCAGACTGAACATCACCAGCGTCCAACCGGCCTGATGGGGTTGCGCCCGCACCTGCTCCATCAAATCCGACATCTGCTGATGCAGCGACCGCTGCCATTCAATGCTTTGCATCAGAATCGACGGCCACCAGACCAGTGCCTGCCATGCGGCTACGCCCATCAGCAGTAAAAACAGCGCCAGCGGCCACCAGCGCAGATAGTTTCGGGTCACATGCGAACGATTTACCGGCATTGCAACGTGACCTGTTGAGCAAACTGTTTTCCCAGTTCCACGTCTTTGGACGGTTTGGCTTTTTTATCCAGCGACAGCGCATAGGACTGGAGTGACGCATCCGGTTTGGGCGTCATGAGCGTGGTTTTACAACGCGCGGCCAGCGCAGCGGTAATCTGAATCGCGTTATCATCCTTATAGGACATATCCACGAAATAGGTGGGATCATAGGTGGAAATCAGTAACGGCGCGCCCGTCAGCGCTTGCGGGTGAGCCAGCGGCAACACAAACTCCAGCACCGCTTTGTTGCCCGCGCGGGAGAGGTGGTATTCCGTTGGCAACGGCTGGTATTTCACCGGCTTGCCATCCCGATAAATATCCGTGAAGTAATGCTGCCCCAACACATTCGCCATCACCTCGGCGGCCAGCTTTTTCCACACCTCCGAGTCCTTGGCGGCGTTGCCGGCGTCGTACAGCAAATCGGCGGAAGTAATGGGATCCATAGTCCAGTTCATGCGCAGTCCGGTTATCTGATCGTCTTTCCCTTCCACGGTGGTTTTCATATCGATAAAACTGTGAGGATGGGCCAGAGCCGGGCCGGATACCGCCACCATGGTTAACAGCAGGCAGCTTACCCAACGGAATGAAAAGCCTAAATTGTTATAATGTAACATTTTCTATCCTGACCGTTTTCGCCTGTCACCGTTTTTACCTATCACCGTTTTTACCTATCACTGTTTTTACCTATCACTGACATGCCGTCTTACTCAGCGCGAGCGAGCACTCACCTGCGGGCGCAGCATGAACGCCGGTAGCACCAGCAATGCCATAACCCAGAAGGTTCCGCCCTGAAGGTACTCAAACAGAAAACCGGACACCACCGTCATCACGGCGACCGCGCCCCCGGTGCCCAGCGCCGAATACGCCGCCTGCAGGCGCAGCACGTCCGCATCGTGGCGCGAGGAGATAAACCGCATGGCGGCCAGATGACAAACCGTAAAGGTGCCGCAATGTAAAATCTGCATCACAATCAACCACGGCAGTGACACCGTCGCCCCCATCAGGCTCCAGCGCACCACACCGCACAGCGCGGACAGCATCAGCAACCCGGACGCGCTCCAATGCCCGAACAGACGCTTGCTCAGCGCAAAAACGACGATTTCCGCCACCACGCCCAGCGACCACAGGTAGCCGATAACCGCAGCGGAATAGCCCGCCTGCTGCCAGTAAATCACACTAAAGCCGTAGTAGGCGGCATGAGCCCCCTGCAACAAAGACACGCTCAGCAGAAAACGCCAGACCGCCGGATCGCGCAGCAAAATAAACCACGGCGTGGCGGCCGTCTGCGTCTGATGACGTTTGACTGAGGCGGGCATCACGTGCGGCCGCAACGCCATGCCCAGCAGCATCGATAACAGCCCTGCCGCCAGCGTCGCCAGAATCGCCTGATGCCCCCAGACCGCTACCAGTTGTCCGGTAACAGCGGAGCCAATCACAAACGCCACCGAGCCCCACACCCGCACCCGGCCGTAATCCAGAGGAATCTGTTTTTGCCAGGTCGCCGCCAGCGCATCGGTAAGCGGAATCAATGGCGCGAAGAACAGGTTGAAGCCGATCATCACCAGCATTAGCCATAACCAGGCGCTGCCCAGCCAGAACCCGATGAATGTCAGCACCGACAGCAATGCCAATACTCTCAGTACAGTAATCAGCCGGGCGGGATCTTTCACCAGCGGAGTAATGAACAGGCTGCCGACAAACCGCGCCACCAACCCGGCACCGAGCAGAATGCCGATCGCCTCGGCGGATAGCCCTTCGCCTTTTAGCCAGCCGCCCCAGAAAGGCAAAAAAATGCCATAGCTGAAGAAATAGGTGAAATAGCCGAGCGCCAGCCAGTACGTTGATTGCAGAACCATGTCATCTCCCCTCTACGGTCGGTTACTCTGGCAGAGAGCCGGAATAGACGCAACGGGAAGCAGAAAACAAACGCCAGCCCGAAGGCTGGCGTTGACGGCGCGCCCGAGCAACTCGGACGCATCAGGCAGGCTATCAGGCGTAAACCGGGAAACGGGCGCAGATATCCAGCACTTTCTGTTTAACGCGCTCGATAACGGCTTCATCGTTGATGTTGTCCAGCACATCGCAGATCCAGCCGGCCAGTTCACGCACTTCCGCTTCTTTGAAACCGCGACGGGTGGCCGCCGGCGTACCGATACGGATACCGGAGGTCACGAACGGGCTCTTCGGATCGTTCGGCACGCTGTTTTTGTTCACGGTGATGTTGGCGCGGCCCAGCGCGGCGTCAGCCTCTTTACCGGTCAGGTTTTTGCTGACCAGATCCAGCAGGAACAGGTGGTTATCGGTACCGCCGGACACCACGTTGAACCCGCGGGACAGGAACACCTCAACCATCGCTTTGGCGTTTTTCGCCACCTGCTGCTGGTAAGTCTTGAACTCCGGCTCCATCGCTTCTTTCAGCGCGACGGCTTTACCGGCGATGACGTGCATCAGCGGGCCGCCCTGTCCGCCCGGGAACACGGCAGAGTTCAGTTTCTTGTACAGATCTTCGTCGCCGCCTTTCGCCAGGATCAGGCCGCCACGCGGGCCCGCCAGGGTTTTGTGGGTGGTGGTGGTCACGATGTGAGCGTGCGGAACCGGGTTCGGGTAAACGCCCGCGGCAACCAGACCAGCAACGTGCGCCATGTCGACGAACAGGTAAGCACCGATGCTGTCGGCGATTTCACGCATTTTCGCCCAGTCAACGATACCGGAATACGCGGAGAAGCCGCCCACGATCATTTTCGGCTTGTGCGTGCGGGCCAGTTCGGCCATTTCGTCGTAGTTGATCTTGCCGCTGTCATCGATGCCGTAAGGCACAACATTGTACAGTTTGCCGGACAGGTTGACCGGAGAGCCGTGAGTCAGGTGGCCGCCGTGCGCCAGGTTCATGCCCAGAATGGTGTCACCCGGCAGCAGCAGCGCGGTGTAAACAGCAAAGTTAGCCTGAGAGCCGGAGTGCGGCTGTACGTTGGCGTAGTCGGCGCCAAACAGTTCCTTGGCGCGATCGATCGCCAATTGTTCAACCACGTCAACGTATTCGCAACCGCCGTAGTAGCGTTTGCCCGGATACCCTTCGGCGTATTTGTTGGTCAGCTGAGACCCCTGGGCCTGCATGACGCGTGGACTGGTATAGTTTTCTGACGCAATCAGTTCAATGTGCTCTTCCTGACGCACCACTTCTTGCTGCATTGCTTGCCATAGCTCGGCATCGTAATCGGCAATGTTCATTTCACGCTTTAACATCCGCATCTCCTGACTCAGCTAACTTGCTTCTTTATTAAAAACACCCCAGAGGGCCGTGGGCACATAGTGTAAACCGTTTTGGACTGGCGATGATAGGGCTTGACAGAGGTTTTTACGCAAACGATTAGCTACAGGCTACGCAAGGCTTTACGTCTTTCCGGGATTAGCCATTCCTGCTGATTTTTTCTCATCCTCAACCTGCATTTTTTTCATACGCCTTTCCCCCTGATTCGTTACCCCGCCCCTACCCCAGACCATCACCGGGGATTTACAGGCAACATCCTTTTTAATAAGATGTATTTAAAATACAACTTATAGACAACAATGAGGCTCACCATGCTGGATCAACAAACCATCGCCACCATCAAATCCACCATTCCTCTGCTGGCCGAAACCGGTCCGGCGCTGACCGCTCACTTTTATCAGCGGATGTTCCACCATAACCCGGAACTGAAAGATATCTTCAATATGAGTAATCAGCGTAATGGCGACCAGCGCGAAGCGCTGTTCAATGCCATTTGCGCCTACGCGACGCATATCGAAAACCTGCCGGCGTTGCTGCCCGCGGTAGAACGTATCGCGCAAAAGCATGCCAGCTTCAATATTCAGCCGGAACAGTATCAGATAGTGGGTACTCACCTGCTGGCAACGCTGGAAGAAATGTTCCAGCCCGGTCAGGCGGTGCTGGATGCCTGGGGCAAAGCCTACGGCGTGCTGGCGAATGTGTTTATCCAGCGGGAAAGCGACATTTATCAGCAAAGCGCCGGACAAAACGGCGGCTGGCATGGCACCCGGCTGTTTCGCATCGTGGCGAAACAGCCCCAGAGCAGCCTGATCACCAGCTTCACGCTGGAACCGGTGGATAGCGGCCCGATCGCCGCATTCCGTCCCGGCCAGTATCTGGCGGTCTACATCCGCGATAAGCGCTTTGAATATCAGGAGATTCGTCAGTACTCACTAACGAACGAACCCAACGGGCGCTATTACCGTATCGCGGTCAAACGGGAAGCGATGGGCAGCGTATCGGGCTATTTGCACGACGTCTCCCGCGAAGGCGATGTGATTGAACTGGCCGCCCCGCACGGCGATTTCTACCTTGAGGTCACGCCAGAGACGCCGGTAGCGCTGATTTCCGCCGGTGTTGGTCAAACACCGATGCTCAGCATGCTGCACAGCCTGAAAAATCAGCAGCACCAGGCGGATATCTTCTGGTTACACGCGGCTGAAAACACAGAGGTACATGCCTTCGCCGACGAAATCGCCGATGTTGCCGCTACGCTGCCGCAGTTGCAATCCTATGTCTGGTATCGGGAAGCCTCATCGGAAGCGGCACGTTCGGCGCATGTTTTTCACGGATTGATGGCGTTGAAGGACCTCCCGACGCCGCTGCCGATGACAAACCTGCACTGTTATTTATGCGGCCCGGTCGCCTTTATGCAATTCGCCGCCCGACAATTGTTGGAGTTGGGGATTACCGAATCGCAGATTCATTACGAATGCTTTGGTCCGCACAAGGTTATATAACCGATAAAAGGTTATATTTATTCACACCAGCAGGCCGGGAATCCGGCCTGTTTTACTTTCCATTTATTTCCCAAAAATAAACACCAGTACAGAAATAACCTGACGAGGTAACCGTTACTGTTTCGTAATAGTTTCATTTACCACCGCGTCATGCTGACCAGTAAAAACCCGCCAGTAAAAACAACGCTCCCTCCCCCTTCTCACTTTTTATTCCCGAATTGAAAATAGTTAAGTAAACCTTCATAAATAAGAAATAAAAAACACAATGTTACATTTAAAACATCGTTTCATTATCATCAAATATTGAAAAACAAATAAATAGATCGTATTCATTGGCGGCCCTTAAGTGGCGGCATCGCCGAAACTTCAATATTAATAATAAAACATTATTGATAGGTGATGAGGCGTATGGCAGGCGGTCATGAGAGGACGATAAATAAAAATAACCCATCGATATATATGGAAATTATTTTTAACAATCAACAAAGGATTTTAGTAAGGAAAATACGATGAACAAAGTATCAGGACGTTCTTTTACACGCACCTCAACCTGTCTGCTGGCTACATTGATCGCTGGCGTGATGACCTCTGGCGTTTCCGCTGCCGAACTGGTTAACAGCAAAGCGCTGGAATCTGCGCCCGCCGCCGGCTGGGCGTCACAAAACGGCTCCACCACCGGCGGTGCCGCTGCAACCAGCGATAATATCTACGTCGTTACCAATATCAGTGAATTCACCAGCGCGCTCAGCGCCGGCGCCGTCGCAAAAATCATCCAGATCACAGGCACGGTCGATATCAGCGGCGGCACGCCCTACAAAGATTTCGCTGATCAGAAAGCCCGCAGCCAGATCAACATTCCGGCTAACACCACCGTGATCGGGATTGGCACCGACGCCAAATTCATCAACGGCTCTCTGATTATCGACGGTACCGACGGCACCAATAACGTCATCATCCGCAACGTCTACATCCAAACGCCAATTGACGTAGAACCGCATTACGAAAAAGGCGACGGCTGGAACGCCGAATGGGACGGCATGAACATCACCAACGGCGCCCATCATGTATGGGTCGACCACGTCACCATCAGCGACGGCAGCTTCACCGATGACATGTACACCACCAAAGACGGCGAAACTTATGTCCAGCACGATGGCGCACTGGATATCAAACGCGGTTCCGACTACGTGACCATCTCCAACAGCCTGTTCGATCAGCACGACAAAACCATGCTGATTGGTCACAGCGACACCAACTCCGCTCAGGATAAAGGCAAGCTGCACGTCACGCTGTTCAACAACGTGTTTAACCGCGTAACCGAGCGAGCGCCGCGCGTACGCTACGGCAGCATCCACAGCTTCAACAACGTCTTCAACGGTGATGTAAAAGATCCGGTATACCGTTACCTGTACAGCTTCGGTATCGGCACCAGCGGCAGCGTACTGTCTGAAGGCAACAGCTTCACCATCGCCAATTTGAGCGCCAGCAAAGCGTGCAAGGTTGTGAAGAAATTCAACGGCTCCATTTTCTCCGACAATGGTTCCGTCCTGAATGGCAGCGCCGCCGATCTGTCCGGTTGTGGTTTCAGCGCTTACACCAGCGCGATTCCTTACGTTTACGCCGTTCAGCCGATGACTACCGAACTGGCGCAATCCATTACGGACAACGCAGGTTCAGGCAAGCTGTAATTTCCCGTTCTTTTGTTCCCAACGGCTGCCCCACGGGCGGCCGTTTTTACGTCTAGCCCACACCGTCATCCGCCCGACTCGTCCCCTTTCTTCGTGCCAATTTCGTACTCATTTCTTATTAATTTATTACTAATTTTCGCATTAACACCGCCAGTCTAAAACAGCAGAATTAATTAACTATCACCGTTACAATCATCGAAATTAAAAATATAAATAATTGATTTAAATCATAAAAAATAAAAAACCAAGTAACACAAAGTTACAAATACAGTCAATAGTTTATTTTTTATTAATAAACACCATTGTCATCATCGTGACAAAGTTCACAAAATAGACACTAAAACCGCATAAACATTCGCCAAAACAAAAGATGAAATGGTATTTCGTTTTTAGACACACATGTAACAAATGGACACCATTTGGATCGCTCACTGAGCACACAAGGAAAATTGCCATGAACAACTCACGTATGTCTTCCGTTTCAACACAGAAAACAACAGGACGTTCTGCCCTGGGAACCAAAAGCGCGCTGGCGGCGATTATCGCCACCACCATGATGGTCTCAGTCGCTTCCGCCGCCAGTCTGCAAACCACCAAAGCGACAGAAGCGGCGTCAACCGGCTGGGCAACGCAGAGCGGCGGCACCACCGGCGGCGCCAAAGCGTCATCATCCAAAATCTACGCGGTGAAAAGCATCAGCGAATTCAAAGCAGCACTGAACGGAACCGATTCGTCGCCCAAGATCATCCAGGTCACCGGAGCAATTGATATCAGCGGCGGCAAAGCCTACACCAGCTTTGACGATCAGAAGGCCCGCAGCCAAATCAGCATTCCGTCCAACACCACCATCATCGGTATTGGCAACAAAGGCAAATTCACCAACGGTTCGCTGGTGGTGAAAGGCGTCAGCAACGTTATCCTGCGTAACCTGTACATCGAAACGCCGGTGGACGTGGCGCCGCATTACGAAGAGGGAGATGGCTGGAACGCCGAGTGGGACGCAGTAGTGATTGACAGCACAGACCACGTCTGGGTTGACCATGTCACCATCAGCGACGGCAGCTTCACCGACGACAAATACACCACCAAAAACGGCGAAAAATATGTGCAGCATGACGGCTCGCTGGATATCAAGCGCGGCTCCGACTACGTTACCGTTTCTAATAGCCGCTTCGAGCTGCACGACAAAACCATCCTGATCGGCCACAGCGACAACAACGGCTCGCAGGACGCCGGCAAACTGCGCGTCACCTTCCACAACAACCTGTTTGACCGGGTCGGCGAACGTACCCCGCGCGTACGCTTCGGCAGCGTTCACGCTTACAACAACGTTTACGTTGGCGACGTCAACCACAAAGCCTATCGCTATCAGTACAGCTTCGGTATCGGCACCAGCGGTAGCCTGCTGTCTGAGTCCAACGCGTTTACCATTGATAACATGAAAAAAATCAGCGGCCGCGACAAAGAATGCAGCGTGGTCAAGGCGTTTAACGGTAAGATCTTCTCTGATAAAGGCTCGATCATCAACGGCGCTTCGTACAATCTGAATGGTTGCGGCTTTGGCTTCAGTGCATACAGCGCCAAGATCCCGTACAAATACTCAGCCCAAACCATCACCACCAGCCTGGCTGGCAGCATCAGCAGCAACGCGGGCTACGGTAAACTGTAATTTCCCGCCCAGCGTAAAGGCCACTTGCAAAAGTGGCCTTTTATTTTCCCATATTCCCACCACTCGTATTACCCCGATGTTCTCCGAAGCGCCACTCAATACGGTTCAGGTTAATCCGGCCTTGCCACAGGCGTTCATCAAGAAATCGACCGGTTTTCCCCATCAAATGCAGGGACTAGCAGGAATTAGTAAGAGCCACAGATTAATAAAATTCTATTTAATAAAAATCGAATCAATTGTTAACTGTTTGGGTTATTTCAGATAAAAACACTTATACATATAGCTGAATTTAAAAGAAAAATTAATTCAACATTCATAACCAAAAGTTACCGGTCACGATCACACTTTAGATAAAATTAATCAGCCTCATAAAAAAAACGAGATTTTGATCACAAAATAAACAATCGAAAACGCTTAAAAATCCGCCTTGCCAAAGGACAAAATGGCGTTTCATTTTTTTCACAAACACTTTTCAGTCAACAAAATTGGATTAGCGCAGATAGCGCAAGGAACCAGTCTATGAACAACACACGAGTGTCTTCCGTAGGTACCAAAAGCTTGCTGGCAGCCATCATCGCTACATCGATGATGACCTGGTCAGTCAATGCAGCCACGCTGCAAACCACCAAGGCGACAGAAGCAGCGTCAACTGGCTGGGCAACGCAGGGCGGCGGCACCACCGGCGGCGCTAAAGCAGCCTCAGCCAAAATCTATGCAGTAAAAAATATCAGCGAATTTAAAGCCGCGCTGAATGGCACCGACACCGATCCGAAAATCATTCAGGTGACCGGCGCTATCGATATCAGCGGCGGCAAAGCCTACACCAGCTTTGACGATCAGAAAGCCCGCAGCCAGATCAGCGTTCCGTCCAACACCACCATCATCGGTATTGGCAGCAATGGCAAATTCACCAACGGCTCTCTGGTCATCAAAGGCGTGAGTAACGTTATCCTGCGTAACCTGTATATCGAAACGCCGGTGGATGTAGCACCGCATTACGAGGAAGGGGATGGCTGGAACGCCGAGTGGGATGCGGCGGTGATCGACAATTCCACCCGCGTTTGGGTTGACCATGTCACCATCAGCGACGGCAGCTTCACCGATGACAAATACACCACCAAAAACGGCGAAAAATATGTGCAGCACGACGGCGCGCTGGATATCAAGAAAGGGTCCGACTACGTCACCATTTCCAGCAGCCGCTTCGAACTGCATGACAAAACCATCCTGATCGGCCATAGCGACAGCAACGGCTCACAGGACTCCGGCAAACTGCGCGTTACCTTCCACAACAACGTGTTTGACCGTGTAACCGAACGTACCCCGCGCGTACGCTTTGGTAGCATCCACGCGTATAACAACGTGTATCTGGGCGACGTGAAAAACAGCGTCTATCCGTATCTGTACAGCTTCGGTCTTGGCACCAGCGGCAGCATCCTGTCGGAGTCCAACTCCTTCACGCTCTCCAACCTGAAGAGCATTGATGGCAAAAATCCAGAATGCAGCATCGTGAAGCAATTCAACAGCAAGGTATTCTCCGATAACGGCTCACTGGTTAACGGCTCGTCAACCACTAAGCTGGACACTTGCGGCCTGACGGCTTACAAACCGACTCTGCCGTACAAATATTCGGCTCAGACCATGACAAGTAGCCTGGCTAGCAGCATCAATAGCAATGCAGGATACGGCAAACTGTAATTCCTCTGCCAGTAAATCGCGGCCACTTGAAAAAGTGGCCGCTTTTTGCATCAATCGCAGGTAAAAGAGGTCATCATCATGCTCACAACTACCTGGAATCGCGCCTTTTTTCTCGGTTCCCTGCTTTGTCTGCCGATATCTTTTGCGCAGGCTGAAGGCACCGTGACGGAAACCAACGCTTCACCTACGCCCCACGAGCTCAATGTCGTCACGCTGGCTCCCAATACATCGATCAGCGGCAGAGTGGCCTACCGTGACATACGCTTCCCTGCCACATTACTCATCAAAGATCAGCGTGGCGTAGAACGCAACGTAAAAACCGATATTCAAGGGCGATTTTATGTCGACGTCTCCTCACTGGTCACGCCACTGCGTCTGTCCGCGATTGAAGCGGGCGGACAGAATTGCCTGTTGAGTAATCAGCTTCGCGCCGTTTGCCTGGGCGCACTGGTACCTGAGTTGCGTGACGGTCATGAAAATCGTATCAATATCAATCCGCTGACCGATCGTATTTTGTCTGAGGTCGCTGTATCGGCCGGTTATATCGGCCCACAGCAACTGATCGATGCCGCCACGCTGCCCTCTTTATCGACAACTGTCTGGGAAACTGCTTACCGCGAATTTCATGTCGGTTTTGATGATGCGTTGAAACAGGCAGGTATTGCCGACCCTTCCCAGTTCGATCCGTTAACGTATTCGGATACGATGACGCCAGCCTTTACGAAAATCCTTCAGGTCATCAACCACACTCGCGGTTATAACAATAACAACGGCCAGGCCAGTCACACCGTGCTAACCGACATCAAGTTTCGCCCGATTGCCGGACTGAATGCCTCTGGTAGCTACGAACCCTTGGATCTGACCAGTGCTAACCAACACCGTAAGGCGTTGGAGCAGTCACATACTCGCATTTTCATCGTGAGTGACTCAACTGCGGCAACCTACGAGAAAGCGCGTTTTCCCCGTATGGGATGGGGCCAGGTGTTTGAACAACAGTTCCGCCCTGGCGGTGATGTTACCGTCGTCAACGGTGCCCGCGCGGGACGTAGTTCGCGTGATTTCTACTACGAAGGGTGGTTCCGCCAGATGGAGCCGTTTATGCGGCCGGGCGATTACCTGTTTATCGGTATGGGACACAACGATCAAAACTGCGATAGCCAGAAAGCCCTTCGCGGCGCGGCAGATGTCGCCAACCTCTGTACTTACCCAAATAGCGCCGACGGTAGACCGCAATACCCGCAGGGCAAACCGGATATGTCTTTCCAGATTTCGCTGGAACGCTACATCCGTTACGCACAGGCGCATCGAATGATACCGGTATTGCTGACCCCAACGGCGCGCGTCAAAAACGCCGAAGGAAAGAACGGGACACCGGCGGTCCACAGTCACCTGACCAAACAGAACAAAGCCGGCGGTTATGCCTATATCGGCGATTACACCCAGACCATTCGCGATACGGCCAGCAAGAACAAGGTGCCGCTACTGGATGTAGAAACCGCGACGCTGGCGCTGGCCAATCAGGGCGACGGGCAGCAGTGGCAGCAATACTGGCTGGCGGTCGATCCGGATCGCTACCCCTATTACCGTGATCAGGCCGGCAGCCTGACTCAGCCTGACACCACCCACTTCCAACAGAAGGGCGCACAGGCGGTCGCGGCGATAGTCGCCGACCAGATCAAGGCGGCGCCTTCGCTGCGGGAATTGGCAGGCAAGCTGCAAGCAGCTAATCGGTAATGCTGAGAAATTAAGGTTTTATAGGACATTACTCGTGCATGAAGCACCTGGACTTCTGTCATCCACCACTAAAGGAATATGTGTATGTTAAAAACGATCTCTGGAACCCTCGCGCTGTCGCTGATTATCGCCGCCAGCGTACATCAGGCACAGGCAGCGACAACCTACAACGCTGTGGTATCAAAATCTTCCAGCGACGGCAAAACGTTCAAAACTATTGCCGACGCGATTGCCAGCGCCCCAGCAGGCAGCACGCCGTTCGTCATTTTGATCAAGAACGGCGTCTATAATGAACGCCTGACGATTACCCGTAATAACCTGCATCTGAAAGGCGAAAGTCGTAACGGTGCGGTCATTGCTGCTGCCACGGCGGCGGGCACCCTGAAGTCGGACGGCAGCAAGTGGGGAACGGCAGGCAGCAGCACCATCACCATCAGCGCCAAGGATTTCAGCGCCCAGTCGCTGACCATTCGCAACGACTTTGATTTCCCGGCCAATCAGGCCAAAAGCGACAGCGACAGCAGTAAAATCAAGGACACGCAGGCGGTAGCGCTCTATGTCACCAAAAGCGGCGACCGCGCCTACTTCAAAGACGTCAGCCTGGTCGGCTATCAGGACACGCTGTATGTTTCCGGCGGCCGCAGTTTCTTCTCCGACTGCCGTATCAGCGGCACGGTTGACTTTATCTTTGGCGACGGCACCGCGTTGTTCAACAACTGCGATCTGGTCTCCCGCTATCGCGCTGATGTGAAAAGCGGCAATGTCTCCGGCTACCTGACCGCGCCCAGTACCAACATTAATCAGAAGTATGGTCTGGTGATCACCAACAGTCGCGTGATTCGGGAAAGTGACTCAGTACCGGCGAAAAGCTACGGACTGGGTCGCCCCTGGCATCCAACAACGACCTTCTCCGATGGCCGTTACGCGGATCCGAATGCTATTGGTCAAACCGTTTTCCTGAACACCAGCATGGATAATCATATTTATGGTTGGGACAAGATGTCCGGCAAGGACAAAAACGGTAACACCATCTGGTTCAATCCGGAAGATTCCCGTTTCTTCGAGTACAAATCCTATGGTGCGGGAGCTGCGGTGAGCAAAGACCGCCGGCAACTGACTGACGCACAGGCGGCAGAGTACACGCAGAGCAAAGTACTGGGCGACTGGACGCCGACATTACCCTGACGAATTGCCATTCTGATGCCAAACAATCACCTCTTCCGAAGAGGTGATTTAAAACTCGTAGCAAAACAGCCAGCCGGTAACGGCTGGCTGTTTATCTTTGCGGCGGCTGACAAACGATAGCCCGTCAGATAGCGGCTTCGTCCTCTTCACCGGTGCGGATACGGATGACGCGAGCGACATCAAAGACAAAGATCTTACCGTCGCCAATCTTGCCAGTCTGCGCGGTGCTCATGATCGTTTCCACACAGGTATCAACGATATCGTCAGACACCACGATCTCAATTTTCACTTTCGGCAGAAAATCCACCATGTATTCCGCGCCGCGATACAGCTCGGTATGCCCCTTCTGGCGTCCGAATCCCTTTACTTCCGTGACCGTCATCCCGGTGATGCCAACCTCGGCTAACGCTTCGCGTACATCATCCAGTTTGAATGGTTTAATAATCGCATCAATCTTTTTCATGGTGAAATCCTAATCATCACTATGTAGCGGCCAGAGCCAGCACGGCGAAATCATGATCGGCCATGCAATTCACAATAACTTAACACTATTCTTTAAAATCGTTGGCGTCCAATTCGTGCCTTGCCAGCAATTTATAAAACTCGGTACGGTTTCGTCCCGCCATGCGCGCCGCCTGCGTCACGTTGCCTTTGGCGATCTGCAGTAATTTGCGCAGGTAATTGAGCTCAAACTGGTTACGCGCTTCGGCAAACGTAGGCAGCGCCGTATTTTCCCCTTCCAGCGCCTGTTCCACCAACGCATCGCCAATGACCGGCGCACTGGTCAGCGCGACGCATTGCTCAATCACATTGACCAGTTGCCGCACGTTGCCCGGCCAGCTGGCCGCCATCAGGCGTTTCATGGCATCCGTCGAAAAACTGCGTACAAAAGGTTTGTGTCGTGCCGCCGCTTCACGTAACAAATGGTTCGCCAGCAGCGGAATATCTTCAGCACGCTCATTCAACGCAGGCAGTTTGAGATTCACCACGTTGAGGCGATAGTAAAGATCCTCACGAAATTCCCCTTTCTCCATCGCTTTGGGTAAATCACGATGGGTGGCGGAAATAATCCGTACATTGATGTCTATATCCCGGTTACTGCCCAGCGGCCTGATCTTGCGTTCCTGCAATACGCGCAGCAGCTTCACCTGCAACGCGAGCGGCATGTCGCCAATTTCATCCAGAAACAGCGTACCGCCTTCCGCTGCCTGGAATAACCCCTCGCGCTGACTGACGGCTCCGGTAAAAGCCCCCCGGGCATGGCCGAATAGCTCGGATTCCAGCAAAGGTTCCGGCAATGCGCCGCAGTTGATGGCGATAAACGGCCTTCCCGCTCGCGGGCTGGCGGCGTGAATCGCCTGCGCCAGCACCTCTTTCCCGGTGCCGCTCTGGCCGTTAATCAATACGCTGACATCCGACTGCGCCACCATTTTGGCCTGTTCGAGCAGGCGTAGCATAATCGGGCTGCGCGTCACCACCGCCGCGCGCCAGCTCTCATCGCTTGCCGGCGGCGACAGCTTAAGCGCATCATCAATCGCTTTGTACAACGCGTCGCGATCAACCGGCTTGGTCAAAAAACTGAATACGCCCTGCTGCGTTGCCGCCACCGCTTCGGGGATAGAACCGTGCGCAGTCAGGATAATCACCGGCATTCCCGGCTGATTTTTCTGGATTTCGGCAAACAAGGCCAACCCATCCATTTCATCCATGCGCAAATCGCTGATCACCAGATCGATTTTTTCCCGCTGCAACAACCGTAGCGCGTCCTGACCGTTGGTTGCCGTGGTGACGGTAAACCCTTCACTGGTCAAACGCATTCCCAGCAATTTCAACAGGCTCGGATCATCATCCACTAACAGCAGGCTGGCGGGTTTTCGGGTGGTCATTCGCTTTTCATTCCTTTTTTCACCGCAGCGGGCGGCGTTTCACCTTCACCGCTTTTTACCGCCCGGCGCCCTTCGCCATCAGGCAAATCGCCCTGTACCGGCTTGCGTGATGAGAGCTGGCGTTCGATATCGGTCAGATTTTCCAGTTTACGCGTCGTGGCTTCCAACTGGGATTGCAACTGATTCTGCTGCTCATGCATCACCTCCAGCTGCTTGTCGCTGTTTTCTTGTGTCCGCTGAAAGCGCTGACGCTCATCAGCCAGCGTCAGCATCAGGTTCTGTTTATCCAGCCAGACCTGGAACAGCGGCAGCAACGTCAACGGCACATTCAACCGATGACGGTTCAACTGTTCAATAATCTGGCGACGTTCCTGCACTGTAGTTTCAGCATTATCCAGCAAGATGGCCTGACGGAACAAACCGCTCCAGTCATTTTCTCCCACCAACAGCGTCTGTTGCCGGGCCTGCGCCGGCGTCATGTGCGCAGCGCAATCCATCACACGCAACCAGTACAGCGCGTTGTTCATCGCCTCGGTGTTATGGAGTTGCCACAACCGCCCACAAGACATGGTGCTGTAATCCGCCACCTGCTCTTTGGGCGGACTGACTATCTCTGTCCCCCGCCGCTCGGTGGGGGTATTGTCGTTATCCTGAGCACAGCCGGCCAGTACAACAGCCGATAAAAATAGCCATGGCAGGATCAGCAGCTTTTTCAGCGCGGCAACCACCTCCGGGCCGGACAACGACATCACCGGACCTCGTAACGACAGGAGGCTTAACAACCGTGCAATCATGGTTAATTCTCAGTGTTCAATGGTAATTCAATACGAAAACAGACATCGGCGTAATCCACCGAGACCAGATTCAGCTCCCCCTGCATACGGCGGATGCAATCCTGCGCAATGCTCAATCCCAGTCCACTCCCTTTTACTGCGCCCTTGCGCTGGTGAGCCCCCTGATAAAAAGGCTCGAATATCATACTTTTATCTGACTCAGGGATCGGTGTACCACTGTTGGCGACATCAATCTGAACCCGGCCCTCGACCTGACGGCTGCGGATCCAAATGTTACCGGATTCCTGCCCGTAGTGCACCGCATTGGAATAGAGATTATCCACTACCCGCATCAACAGCGTGGTTTCCGCCCGGCACGCTTTCGCATCCAGTTCAATATGCGTTTGCATCAGTTTGCCACGCGCCGGCAGGCTATGAGCAGAAACAACCATATTGACGATATCGTCGATATCCACCTGTTCCAGCCCGGCCGGCGCATCCGCCAGTTTTCGGTTATAGTCGAGCAGTTGTTCAATTAGTTGCTGTAGATGGCGGCTGCTGTTATCGAGAATCGCCACCACCTCTTTCTGGTCAGCCGTTAGCGTGCCAACCACTTCGTCCGCCAGTAGCGCCGCGCCTTCACGCAGACTCGCCAGCGGCGTTTTCAGTTCATGGGACAAGTGGCGCAAAAACTCATGACGTTGCGCTTCCAGCCAGGACAGACGCTCGCTCAGCCAGATGATCCGCTGCGCCAGAGAACGAATCTCCGTCGGCCCCCTGAAGCTGGCGATTCGACCCAACGGACGGCCTTCTCCCAGCCGGTTGATCATGCGCTCTACGCCTTTCACCGGCCCGATAATCATTCGGGTAAACAGCATCACCAACAGCACGCTGACCAGAAACAGCACCAACGCCTGCCAGCCGAAAAAACGGCCTCGCTCGGCAATGTCTTGTTGCAGCTGCTGCCCGCGCGAGAAAATCACTTCGCGGGTTGCCTGCACCATCTGGGCATTCGTGCGGGAGAAAGTATCAAGCACCGTGGCGGACTCCGCCGCCGGACCGTTATTCTGACAACGGATATCCGTCAGTTGCGTCAGGTATTGCCGTAGATTTTGATAATAGGAAGGGTCAGGCAGAATCGGCGCATGGACGTCCAGCATCTGGGAGTACTGCTTGCGCTGGTTTTGATACAGCTGCGATAAGGTTTGATCTCCCAGCACGCAAAACTGACGGTAGCTGCGCTCCATGCTGATGGCCGTGCTGGTCATGGCTTCACTACGCCGGGCGTCGGCCAGCGTAGTGTTATTGATTCCGGCAGCCTGTTCGCTGAGGTGATCCAGACTCTCGTAGGCTTGATAGGCCAGCACCAGCAGCGGCAATAAAACCAGCAGGAATGCCATAATGACCAACTGCCGTAAAGAGCGTGGGAAAAAACGCCAACGTTTCAACGAAATCATATCGTTACCTGCCAGAACAGTCCGCTTGATACATCACTCGCAATAACGCGCCATTGTACGCGTTATCCGCATTACCTCAAAAGCAGACCGTCAGGATCGCGGAAAATCGCACGCAATCATTCCGTGCAGCAATGCAAAATCCGGCGGGAAAGTATGAGTCGGCTCGCAAAATAGCGCCAGGCAGCTTGAAAGCAACGTCGCCAAAAAGCGAAACCCGGTCACACAGTAACTGTCTGACCGGGTCTCTGAATAGGCGGTGCCTCACTCAACGTGTCGCCCGATGTGTGATAAAGCCCAAAGGCAGTTATCAATAAAGCTGGACGATAGGCACCTTATCTTTCGGCATCATTCGGGGCGTTATGAGCATGGTATTGACCTTCACCATACCATCATAACCAGTTGAATGAGCAGCAGCCCCATTATGCACCTGTCGTGCCAATTATCAACAACAAAAAATAAACAACTGAAATATAAATAAAAATAAAATAAAAGGTAATCTAAAAGACGATCTGACTGCCACTTTAGCTCGCTGGAAATTTAGCCTTTTGTCGCTAAAAAAAGACACCCTGATGAACAACAAAAATAGCCATTAAAAATCAAATAGATAAATGTCACCTTTTGGCGACGGATCAACATGGTGTTGTCGTTGATTTGAGACAAAAAAATAAAGGGACCGAAGTCCCTTTATTATCAACACATTAATTTATCGCATTACCCCAACTGACGGCGTGCGTTACGGAACATACGCATCCACGGGCTGTCTTCGCCCCACGTTTCCGGGTGCCAGGAGTTGCTGACCGTACGGAACACACGCTCCGGGTGCGGCATCATCACCGTAGCGCGACCGCTAGCGCTGGTCACCGCGGTGATGCCGTTGGGCGAACCGTTCGGGTTAGCCGGGTAATCTTCCGTGGCCTGACCGTAGTTGTTCACGTAGCGCAGCGCCACCAACTGATGCTGTTCCAGAGCGGCCAGATGGCTGTCGTCACGCACTTCTACGCGGCCTTCACCGTGCGACACGGCGATCGGCATACGGGAACCGGCCATATCCTGCAGGAACAACGACGGGCTGTTGGTCACTTCCACCAGACTGAAACGTGCTTCAAAACGGTCTGATTTGTTGCGCACAAAACGCGGCCAATGCTCCGCCCCCGGAATCAGTTCACGCAGGTTGGACATCATCTGACAGCCGTTACATACGCCCAGCGCCAGTGTTTGCGGACGCAGGAAGAAAGCGGCGAACTCATCGCGTACCCGATCGTTGAACAGGATCGATTTCGCCCAGCCCTCACCGGCGCCCAGCACGTCGCCGTAAGAGAAACCGCCGCAGGCGACCAGCGCCTGGAAGTCCTGTAGGTTACGGCGGCCGGCCAGCAGATCGCTCATATGAATATCAATAGCGTCAAACCCGGCTCGATGGAACGCCGCGGCCATTTCCACATGAGAGTTGACGCCTTGCTCACGCAGTACCGCCACCTTCGGGCGCGCCTGACGGCTGATGAACGGCGCGGCAATGTCTTCGCGCAGGTCAAAGGTCAGCGCCACGTTCAGCCCCGGATCGTTGTCATCGGATTTGGCGTGGTGTTCCTGATCGGCGCACTGCGGGTTATCGCGCAGACGCTGCATTTGCCAGGTGGTTTCTGCCCACCAGTTGCGCAGCGTAGTGCGGCTCTCGTGGTACACCACATCGTCGCCGCTGTGAATGATGAAGTGGTTGCCGGCTTCCGCCTGCCCCAGATAATGCACGCAATCCGCCAGACCATGCTCAGCCAGTACCTGTTCCACTTCGGCACGGCGGGAAGCGTCGATCTGAATGACGGCGCCCAGCTCTTCGTTGAACAGCACCGCCAGCGCATCTTCGCCCATGGAACCGATGTCCGCTTTGACGCCGCAATGCCCGGCAAACGTCATCTCCGCCAGCGTGACCAGCAGGCCGCCGTCTGAACGGTCGTGGTATGCAAGCAGGGCCTGATTCGCCACCAGCGCCTGCATCGCGTTGAAGAACCCCGCCAGTTGCGCCGGATTACGCACATCCGCAGTCTTACGACCCAGTTGGCGATACACCTGCGCCAGCGCCGTAGCGCCCAGCGCGTGATGCCCGGCGCCCAGGTCGATCATCAGCAGCACGTTGTCCTTGTCGGTACGCAACTGCGGCGTGACGGTATGACGCACATCTTCCACGCGGGCAAAGGCGGAAATCACCAACGACAGCGGCGCCGTTACCGACTTGTCTTCGCCGTTTTCCTGCCAGCGGGTTTTCATCGACATAGAGTCTTTACCCACCGGAATGGTCAACCCCAACGCCGGACACAGTTCTTCGCCAACCGCCTTCACCGCTTCATACAGACCAGCGTCCTCGCCCGGATGCCCGGCCGCCGCCATCCAGTTGGCGGACAGTTTCACCCGTTTCAGCTCGCCGATATGCGTCGCCGCAATGTTGGTCAGCGCTTCCCCGACCGCCAACCGCGCCGACGCGGCGAAATTACGCAGCGCCACCGGCGCACGCTCGCCGATGGACATCGCTTCACCGTAATAGCTATCCAGACTGGCGGTCGTCACGGCACAGTCCGCCACCGGAACCTGCCACGGCCCGACCATCTGGTCGCGCGCCACCATCCCGGTTACCGTGCGGTCGCCGATAGTGATCAGGAAGGTTTTCTCGGCCACGGCCGGCAAGTGCAGCACACGCTCAACCGCTTCCGCCAGATAAATGCCTTCACGATTCAACGGCGTGCCTTCCACGTCTTTACGCTCAACATCGCGCAGCATTTTCGGCGTTTTGCCCAGCAACACGTCCAGCGGCATATCGATCGGTTTATTGTTGAAATGGCGATCGTTGAGCGTCAGGTGCTGCTCTTCGGTGGCTTCGCCAATAACCGCGTAAGGCGCGCGTTCACGGCGGCAGATTTCATCAAACAGCGCCAGTTGTTCCGGCGCTACCGCCAGCACATAACGCTCCTGCGATTCGTTACACCAGACTTCCAGCGGGCTCATACCCGGTTCATCATTCAGGATGTCGCGCAGCTCAAAACGACCGCCGCGACCGCCGTCGCTAACCAGCTCCGGCATGGCGTTGGACAGGCCGCCCGCACCGACGTCATGGATAAACAAAATCGGGTTCTGTTCGCCGAGCTGCCAGCAACGGTCGATCACTTCCTGACAGCGACGCTCCATTTCCGGGTTATCGCGCTGTACCGAGGCAAAATCCAGATCCGCGTCAGACTGACCGGAGGTCATGGAAGACGCCGCGCCGCCGCCCAGACCAATGTTCATCGCCGGGCCACCCAGCACGATCAGCTTGGCGCCGATGCTGATTTCACCTTTTTTCACATGCCCGGCGCGAATGTTGCCGATACCGCCCGCCAGCATGATCGGTTTATGGTAGCCACGTACCTCAACGCCGTTATGGCTGTCCACCACTTCTTCATAAGTACGGAAATAACCGGTCAGCGCCGGACGGCCGAATTCGTTATTAAATGCCGCGCCGCCCAGCGGGCCGTCGGTCATGATGTCCAGCGCGCTGACGATACGATCCGGCTTGCCGAAATCCTGCTCCCACGGCTGGATAAACCCAGGAATGCGCAGGTTGGATACCGAGAACCCCACCAGACCGGCTTTCGGTTTTGCCCCCCGCCCGGTAGCGCCTTCATCGCGAATTTCGCCGCCGGAACCGGTCGCGGCGCCCGGCCACGGTGAAATGGCGGTCGGGTGGTTGTGGGTTTCCACCTTCATCAGGATATGCGCGTCTTCCTGATGGTAGCCGTAAGCGCCCTGCGGATCGGCGAAGAAACGGCCGACGGCCGACCCTTCCATCACCGCCGCGTTATCTTTATAGGCGGACAGGACATAGTCCGGCGTATGCTCAAAGGTGTTTTTGATCATCTTGAACAGCGACTTCGGCTGCGTTTCGCCATTGATGACCCAATCGGCATTAAAGATTTTGTGACGGCAGTGCTCGGAATTCGCCTGCGCGAACATGTAGAGTTCGATATCTGTCGGATTGCGTCCCAGTTTGGTAAAGGCATCCAGCAGATAATCCATTTCGTCGTCGGCCAGCGCCAGACCCAGACGCAGGTTAGCTTCTTCCAGCGCGGGACGCCCCTGCAGCAAAATTTCCACCCGTTTCAACGGAGCCGGCTGATGCTGGGAAAACAGCAGATTGGCCTGTTGCAGGTCGTCAAACACGCTTTCCATCATGCGGTCATGAAGCAGCGCGGCCAGTTCCCGCCACTGTGCATCGCTGAGCGTCGGCGCGTGGATGTAAAACGCCAGACCGCGCTCCAGACGACGAATTTTCTGCAAACCGCAATTGTGCGCGATGTCGGTTGCCTTGGAAGACCAGGGAGAAATGGTGCCCGGACGCGGGGTCACCAGAATCAGCCGCCCGGTAGGCTCGTGCTCTGCGAGAGAAGGGCCGTATTTCAGCAGGCGGCTCAGTCGTGACTGCTCGTCATGGTTTAGCGGAGCGTTCACATCGGCGAAGTGGACGTATTCGGCATAAATGTCGCTGACGGGCAGGTGATATTCCTTGCACCGGGCCAACAGTTTATTGATACGAAAAGCCGATAAGGCGGGTGAACCACGCAGTATTTCCATCATCTAAATTTCTCTCGTCTTCGAGGCACCGGAGACAGTGCGTCAGGGCGCTACAGGGGGGAAACGCGCGCTATTATAGAGAATAGTGGCGCGCGACGAAACCGTTTGCGTAGCGATTGTTAAACATTGAGAGAACCTTGCGGTTAAACAGTAGACAAACTAATAACAGTTGCACACTGGCGGTTTGTTAAGCAAAATGCCCCCCGACTCTGGGACAGATGCATAAGAAACTGCCGTTACAGACAGACAGGCCAACCGGCCGCCGAGAGACAACTCATTGAAGCGTTTAACGATAAATTATGTTTTCATCGGGGTGATCGCTTTGCTGTTGACGCTGGCACTGTGGCCAAATATTCCCTGGCGCAGTCACCAGGATGTTCAGCTAAGGCAAATCCTTTCACGTGGCGAGCTGCGCATCAGCACCGTTACCTCTCCGCTGACCTATACGCTCAGCAACGGTTCCCCCACCGGACTGGACTACGAACTGGCCAAACGATTCGCCGACTACCTCGGCGTGCGGCTGGTGGTATCGGTGCGCCAAAACGTCGACGATCTGTTCAGCGATCTGGATAACGACAATGCCGACCTGCTGGCCGCCGGCCTGATTTATAACCGGGAGCGCCTGAGCCGTTTCCGGGCCGGTCCTTCCTATTATTCTGTGTCGCAGCAACTGGTCTATCGCATGGGTACGGCTCGCCCCAGCGCGCTGGACAAGTTACAGGGCAAACTGGCCGTATTGTCCGGCTCGGCGCACGCTGCGACGCTGCGCGATTTCAAAGCCGGTAAATACCCGCAACTGAGTTGGGAGGTCGCCACCGACTTGTCCGAACTGGACTTACTAAAGCAGGTGGCGGAAGGAAAACTGGATTACACCATCGCCGACTCAATCAACATCGGCCTGATGCAGCGTATTCACCCGCAGTTGGCGGTGTCGTTCGACCTCAGCGACGAAGAGCCGGTTACCTGGTATATGCGGCAAAACCATGACGATAGTCTCTCCGCCGCGCTGCTCGACTTCTTCAGTCAAACGATGGAAGACGGCACCCTCGCCCGTCTGGAAGAGAAATATCTCGGGCATGTCGGCGAGTTCGACTATGTGGATACCACTACCTTCCTCAGCGCCATCGACAATACGCTGCCGGGCCTGCGCCCACTGTTCGAGAAATACGCCAGAGAGATCGACTGGAAACTGCTGGCGGCCATTTCATATCAGGAATCGCACTGGAACCCGCTGGCGACCTCGCCGACCGGGGTGCGCGGCTTGATGATGCTAACCCGCAATACCGCTGACAGCCTGGATGTGGTGGACAGGCTCAACCCGGAAGAAAGCATCCGCGGCGGCGCCAGATACCTGAATCAGATGATGCAGCAGGTGCCGGCAACCATCCCGACGGACGAACGCATCTGGTTTGCGCTAGCCGCCTATAACATGGGGTACGCCCATATGATGGATGCCCGTAAACTGACGGAAAAACAGAAAGGCAATCCGGACAGTTGGGCCGACGTCAAGATACGTCTGCCGATGTTGAGCCAGAAACGCTATTACGCCCAGACCGCCAACGGTTACGCCCGCGGTCAGGAGGCTTACAACTACGTGGAAAACATCCGGCGCTACATGGTCAGCCTGGTCGGGTATCTCTCGGAGAAAGAAAGCCGGGCGTTGCAACAGCAACTGGCCGCCAGCGCTTACCCCGCCGTACCACCGGAACAGTTAACCGCCAATCCTTCCCGCTGACGCTCAGTCTGACGAATCGCGTTCTGCAGAGCGCGCGTCACGCTGCTGCTGGCGACGCATACGGAAAAAACGACTCAACAGCTCAGAACACTCATCCGCCAGAACCCCGTCGGTGATGACGATATGATGATTCATGCCCGGATGGCGCAGAATATCCACCAGTGAACCGGCCGCGCCGGTCTTGGCGTCGGCCGCGCCATACACCAGCCGGTTGATGCGGCTGTGGATCATGGCGCCGGCGCACATCACGCAGGGCTCCAGCGTAATGTACAGGGTGCTATCCAACAGGCGATAGTTTTGCAGCGCCTGTCCGCCCTGCTGTAACGCCATGATCTCTGCATGGGCGGTGGGATCATTCCGGCTAATCGGGCGATTCCAGCCTTCGCCGATGATCTTGTCTCCCCGCACCAGCACGGCGCCGACCGGCACCTCACCTGCGTCCCAGGCCCGTTGCGCCAGCGTCAATGCATGGCGCATCCAGAATTCATCATCCATTGGACTACTCATTATTCCTCTTGGCTTTCGCCCTCATCACGTGCGGCGCGCATTATACATGCCAGCGGCGGCGAATCATTCCAGTTGCTGCAGATGGCCGGCTGGCGTCACCCGCCAGCGCTGCGCACAGAAAAACAGGAGTGGATTATCCTGCTGGCTGTCGCTGTAACCGCTGTACAGCTCAAGCGGCGCGCCCAGCCGGCGCTCCATCTGCACCACTTTTTCATGCCCCAGACAGCGCAGGCTCAGTACCCAACCGCCCCAGCGCCGCGTCATCTGGCTGCCAATCAGCTGAACCCGAGGTAAAAACGGCGCATCGCCATAAACCTGTTCAACCAGCCGCTGCGGCGAACCGGTGACCAGCCAGACCTGCGACCGGTTGTCGGCCAGATAACGCTCCAGGCGCTGGTGAACCAAAGGGAAAGGGGTAACCCTTTGACGAAACCAGACCACAAACGCCTGCTCTAGTTGCCGCAGTCGCGATTCACGCCGCCCAGCCGTGATCGCCCACAGCAGCAGGCTAACCGGCCAGCGAGCGGCGCGGCCGTTTATCGCCAATCCTGCCGCCAGCAAAGGCAACAAAGGAACAATCAGCAGCACATTCAACGGCAAATGGCGGATCAAGAACCACAGGAAGCTGCCAAACAGGTCCTGACGATGCAAGGTGCCATCCAAATCGAAGAACACAACCCGCATGGCTGTCGGCGACGCGTTCAACATAGGCGCTCTCCGGTCGTTCGAGTTTGCGGCAACGGCATCACGTCCTCTCCACGCGCAACGCATCACGCAGATAGCCGCCTTTCCCAGCCAGCCGTTGTCTGGCCTGCTGCGCATCGCAACCGGTCACCACCATCACTATTGCCGGTTTAACCTCATAATCGGTCTGCGCCAGACACCGCTGCGCCGTTTCCCGATCAACGCCGGTGGCGTCCATCAGGATGCGACAGGCACGATCCGCCAGCTTCACGTTGGTGGCTTTCACATCCACCATCAGATTCTGGTACACCTTGCCCAGGCGCACCATCGCGCCGGTGGAAATCATGTTCAGCACCAGTTTTTGCGCCGTACCGGACTTCAGCCTGGTGGAACCGGTCAACACTTCCGGCCCCACCAGCGGAGAAATGGCGATCTCTGCGGCCTGTGCGATCGGCGAATGCGGGTTGCAGGAAATGGCGGCGGTACGGCAGCCCAGAGCACGCGCATAGCGCAAGCCGCCAATCACATAGGGGGTTCGCCCCGACGCGGCAAGACCGATCACCATGTCCTGAGAGGTTAGCGTCAGCGCGATCAAATCCGCTTCGCCTAACGCCGGGTCATCTTCCGCGCCTTCAACCGCCTTCAGTAAGGCGCCGGGGCCGCCGGCAATCAACCCCACCACCAATCCATGCGGCACACCAAAGGTGGGTGGGCATTCCGACGCATCCAGCACCCCCAGACGGCCGCTGGTGCCGGCCCCCAGATAAATCATCCGTCCGCCGGCCTTCAGGCAGCCTGCCGCGGCATCCACAGCCTGAGCTATCGCCGGTAAAACCTCGCGGATCGCCTCCGGTACCCGGTGGTCCTCCTGATTGAACAATGACACCATCTCCAGCGTGGACAGTTGATCCAGATTCATCGACGCCGGGTTACGTGTTTCCGACACCAGCGCGCCGAAATCGATACTTTTTTCGTCTTTTATCATTATTCAGTCGCCTTGCTCATCAGGCTGCGTCGATCGCCGGCAACCGGCGCACAGGTAACGCACTGCCGAACCAATAAAAAACGGCTTGCAAGGTAACTGGCAAGCCGTTTTGTCAGTACTTCTCGACATCAGAATATTTTGTCCTCATCTTCGCGGATTAGCGAATCCAGATCGCCCAGCGCTTCACGCGCTTGTGCCCGGTTGATGAGTTTAAGCTGTGCTGCCGCCGGGAAATCCGTGATGTTAATCTGACCTTTGGTGATCAACACCTGAATCAGATCTTCCAGTACACGCACCATTTCCAGATCGCTGCTGCGCAGTCGCTCGATGTTAGCCAGAATGGCTTGTTGATTATTCAGCCATGCCATTGCTTCAACAGAACCATCCGGCAGTTCGCCGTTCATTTCGGGAAACGGCGTTTCTTCTACCCTGATGAGATGGCCGTTGCTGTCACGCAAAATATAAAACATACCAAGTCCCTTTTTTATTTGCAAAAGAGAACTCACCCGGCAAGGTGGTTCTCTATTCCTGATTAGGATTTCATCTGTTACCGCGCACGGCAACCGTATGTCCGGCTGGGAGAGGACGACGACGCAACACGTCTCAACGCACACGTACGCATCTGCCAGAGAGCACAAACATCGGAAACCCATCGTCTCCATCCGCTCCGGATGACACGCCGATGCCGATGCACCGCCAGCCATCCACGGGGTGGAATCAGTGCCGCCACGCGGGCGTAATGCCGCACGACAAGGCCTGAACAAGCTCGCATCCCTCACCGCCACATCACGTCAGGCCATCTGCCAGCATGGCATTTTCACCACCGCCGGGCAAGCTATCCACGTGATTCTCTGCCAAATCTCCGCGTTTTACGGCGGGTTGAATCGCATGCAGAGTATTATTAGCTTACTGATTACCAAACGTATTATGTCGTATCAAAATGTCAGTTATATTGACCGTCATAGATGATTTTCAAGCAGAGCGGAGCGACGGGACGGCCTCAAACCCGGCATAGTTCTGACAGGCGGCCTTGAAATGAAAGGTTGCGTCCGGCAAGGTTCGCCATGAATAATGCTTGCCAGTCAAAACCTGAAAAAACAACAAAATCAGGCCATATTGCTCACTTTTTTCTATTTTTTATCTGTGATCGCGTTGCCTGCAGGCGGTCACGATGGCTAAGGAACGCGCAGCGACATGAATACACACCATGAGCAGCCACCGAGCGGCGAGGAATATCATCATTCCCCGCAACATCAGGATCCCCGCATCCGCCATGATGACCCCTTGCTTGACAGCCTGTTGGTGCTGTGTCGGCTGCAGGGAAAACCGACCAGCCGCGCCACGCTGACTGCGGGGTTGCCGCTTGAAGACCTGCGCTTGCCCGCCAGTCTGTTGCCGCGCGCCGCGGCACGCGCCGGTTTGCGGGCCCGGATACTCAAACGCTCGCTGAACGCCATCCCGGCGATGTCAATGCCCGCCATGCTGTTGCTGCGTGAAGGTCGCGCCGCTATCCTGCTGGGCTGGACGGCGGACGGCAGCGCCCGTCTGATGACCGGTGAAACCGAAGGTGGAGAAATCACGGTCGACCATAATACCTTGCAACAAAACTATCTGGGGCTGGTGATGTTCGCCCAGTCGGCCCATCGCTTCGAAGCCTCGCCGACGGCCTTGCTGCCGCACGGCAAAACCTGGCTCCGGGACACGCTGAGACTGTCGCGCAGTCTACATCTGGATGCCGTGGCCGCCAGCCTGCTGATTAATATCATCGCGCTGTTTGTCCCGCTGTTCGTCATGCAGGTCTACGATCGGGTAATCCCCAATCAAACCACTACCACCTTGTGGGTGCTGGCCTCCGGCGTTGGCATTGCTCTGATCTTTGAGCTTGTACTGCGGATACTACGCAGTATTTGCGTCGATATCGCCGGGAAAAAGACCGACCTTATCCTTTCAGCCACCTTGTTTGAACGCCTGACCGGCATGATGCTGTCGGCCTTTCCGGCTCGGACCGGCGCGGTGGCGCATCGAGTGCGGGAATTTCAGGCATTGCGCGACACGTTATCGTCGCTGACGCTGGGTACGCTGATCGACTTTCCGTTCGCGCTGCTGATGCTGATTCTGCTCGGCATGCTGGGTGGTCCGCTGGTCTGGATACCGTTGCTGACGCTGCCTCTGGTACTGCTGATCAACGGGCTGCTGCAAAAGCCGATCACGACAGCGCTGACCCTTTCCCGACGTCTGACTGACGAACGGCAGGCGCTGCTGACCGAGACGCTGGGCGGGCTGGATATCATCAAAATTAATAATGCGGAAGGCGAGCGTCAGCACCAGTGGGAACAAATCAGCGGCGACATCAGCCGGCTGGACTCGCGGGTGAAAACACTATCGTCCATCGCCACCCATCTGACGCAATCATGTCAGCATCTCGCCGGCATTGCAGTGATTGTCTCTGGAGTATATCTGCTGCCGGACGGCCAGCTAACCCTGGGCACGCTGTTCGCCTGCTACCTGCTCAACAGTCGGGCGCTGATGACGCTGGGGCCGCTGTCCGAGCTGTTTACCCGTTATCAGCAGGCGCGACTGACGCTGGAAGAAACCCGTCATCTGATGGAGTTACCGCAGGAACGGGGCGAACAGCCCTACCCTCTGAAACGGGAAAGCATTCAGGGTAGCATCGAGTTTCGCGATGTCACCTTCCGCTACCCGGAGCAGAAAAATCGCGCCCTGATTGATATTAACCTGTCGATCCGCCCCGGCGAAAAAGTCGGCATTATCGGCCGTACCGGTTCCGGTAAAAGTTCTCTGGAAAAGCTGATCGTCAACCTGTATCAGCCGACCAACGGCAACCTACTGATCGACGGCATAGACGCCCGTCAGCTCGATATCGCCGATGTGCGTCACCACATCGGCTATGTGCCGCAGGATATTCAGCTATTCAGCGGCACGCTGCGGGACAACCTGATTTGCGGCGCCCGCTATGTAGAAGACGACGCGATGCTGCGCGTGGCGGATATTGCCGGCGTGAACGATTTCGCCCGGTTGCACCCGGACGGTTATAACCTGCAGGTTGGTGAACGTGGCATGCAACTGTCTGGCGGTCAGCGGCAAGCGGTCGCCATCGCGCGCGCGCTGCTGCTTGATCCGCCGATTCTGGTGATGGATGAACCCACCAGCGCCATGGACAACAGCAGCGAAGACCGGTTTAAGCAGGCTCTGCAAACCTACATCGCCAACAGAACGCTGCTGCTGGTGACGCACCGGGTTTCCATGCTGACGCTGGTCGATCGACTAGTGATCGTGGACAAAGGGCGCATTATCGCCGATGGTCCCAAAGCCATCGTGCTGGATGCATTAAAGAAGGGGCAGATCAATGCGTCTCGCTAAATTCGTACAACATCTCAACGCGTATTTCTCCAGCCACCACCAGTCGGATCCTCAGGCGTTGCCGGACGTTGGACGGGCGCTGGTGGAAGATACGCCCCGCCTCATTCGGCTGTCGATCTGGATCATGCTGGCTTTCGCAGTCTTTCTGGTCGGCTGGGCGGCGGTTGCCGAAATTGATGAAGTCGTGCACGTGACAGGGAAAACGATCAGTCAATCGCAGCGCTATCGGGTACAGGCGCAGGAAACGGGCGAACTCAGCGACATGTATATCCGCGAGGGGCAAATCGTCAACATCGGCGAACCGCTGATGCGGCTGGAGCATATCCAGCCTTCCAATACGAGCGCCGACGCCAGTGAAAACAAGGCGGATAAGCTGTCGCTGGTGGTGTCTCCCGTGCGGGGCATCATCAGATACATTCTGGTCGATGCCGCTACTGGTAAAATCTCTCCCGGCCGTACGCTGGTGGAAATCACGCCGCTGGATGACAAGCTGCTGATAGAAGCGCGGGTCAGGCTGCAAGATATGGCGTATTTGCGCCCCGGACAGGAAGCAATGATGACGTTCACCGCATATGACGACGCTACACTTGGCGGGCTGAAAGGTTATATCGACCAGATTAGTCAGGATATGGTGACCGATCAGGCCGGCAATAGCTTTTATCTTGTGCGGTTGCGTACGGAGAAAAACTATCTGGGGAATATCGACAAGCCGCTGCTGATTCTTCCCGGCATGGTCGCCAATGTGAATATCATTACCGGCAGAAAGACATTACTCAGCTATCTGCTGAAACCGATTCGGCAAGCCCGGGCGGAAGCCCTGCGGGAAAGATAACACGAATCGGCGTTTACTGGTGGGTATTCAAATCATGATAGATCTGAGTCTGGCTTCGTCCCAATGCCTTCGCCTGATACATCGCCGCGTCGGCATTGATAGCCAGCGTCAGCGAATCCGTACCGTGTTCCGGATACAGCGCAATCCCGATGCTGCATGAAATATCCAGCTTCTTGCCTTCAATATAGAAAGGTTCATTGAGGGCATGGTGGATCTTGTCCGCGACATACAATGTATTCTCGACCTCTTTGATCCCCTGCAGCAAGATGATGAATTCGTCGCCGCTACGGCGATATACCGTGTCTGTTTCACGCACAGCGCCTCGCATACGCGCCGCGGCTTCCTTCAACAGCAAATCCCCGGTCGCATGGCCGAAGGTATCGTTAATCTGCTTGAACTTATCCAGGTCGAGGAACATTAACGCGATCTTGCGGTGGGTCTGGCGAGACAGTTGAATCGCCTGCTCCATTTGCTCGGCGAAAGTCAACCCGTTGGCCAGTGAAGTCAGGGAGTCGTAATGCGCCAGCTGTCGGTAGTGCTCTTCACTGCGACGCAACATATCAATCGCCCGATAACGTTCGATCGCCACCGCCACCAGTTGCGCTGATTTCTCAATCGAAGCGATTTCGTCCTCTGTCGGGGAATAAACCTTACGGTGATAAACGCTCAGCACCCCAAGAATTTCCTTGTTCTGCCCGAAAATGGGTTCAGACCAGCAGGAGCGCAAGCCGGCATACAACGCCAGGCCCTTATACAGCGCCCAATGGGGATGGGTGGAAATGTCTTCCGCAATAACGCGCTTGCCGGAGTAGGCGGCCGAGCCGAACGAAGCCGCGCCATCGGCAATCTTCACATTATGAATAGCATTCTTGTAAAAACCGGGCAGGCTGGGAGCCGAACCAAGGGTCAGACACTTCTTCTCCTTGTCGACCAACAGCACGGAGCAGACAATTCTTCCGGGGTTTTTCTCCTCGACGCTGAAGATGATCGCATCCAGAATATCCTTCAGCGGCGCGCCGCTCGACAGCAGCTCCAGCGCACGGTTGTAGGAATTGTCATGGTGCTCCTGAGTCTTACGCTCAGTGATATCCATTTTTATGCTGACATACTGAACCGCATCGCTGGCTTTATTATATATTTTGACGATACTGGCTTTTTCCCAATATAACTGTCCGTTTTTCTTACGGTTAATAAACTCGCCGTTCCAAATTTCGCCTTTATTCAGGGTGGACCACAGTTCCTCATACACGCTAGCGTTGGTCATGCCGGAACTTAATATATTCGTCTTGCGCCCGATCACTTCTTCCGCTTCATAACCCGACATCACGGTGAACTGCCGGTTCACGTACACGATTTCACAGCTTTCATTAGCGATCATAATGGATGAGGGGCTGTATTCGGCGGCGAAGAACACCATGTTCAGGAAGTCCTGCTTTTTTTGTTCCGCGTTAGCTTTTTCCTGGAATTTGCGGCTCCTTGCAGAAGAAATCCCTAAGAGTACTATTAATAGGGTTATTATAATTTCATACACAATAACACTCTCCTCAGGCCCGGAACGGTCCTGATCGAACAAATCGCATCACTGAAGACGAAAAATCCCGGTAATAACTCCCCTCGTCTGGATTTTCAGGGTTGGCACATTTCCGGAGAGTAGAAAGGATGAATGAGAAAACTATCCAGCTCTGCAGGACAGGTTCATAGCCATAAAAACGACAGCATAAAGCCTCCATTATATCGCCGTGTGCAGACCTAAATAATAGAATCAAGAGAATTAGCTTAATCAGTTATATTAATGATAGTTATAGACATAAGCCTGGCTAATATTTTGATACAGCTCTTTACAGATTTCGTAGCGCAGTATTTTGACTATCAATTTTTCGTAAGCAAATCAATTATACCGATAAGTCCCACCATTTTAATCAAAAATAACTATCATCAGTCGCTTTTTGATCGTTGGTGACAAACATTTATTTTTTTGTCTTTATAAATCAATCAATTAAAACAATAAAATCAACCAGTTCTTTCTCTTATGATTGCTGTTTTTTTAGACTGTCATCACAGTTTACTTGTTCAGCAAACAGAACCTCGGCCACATAAAACACTATATTTGTATAAAAAACAAGGCATAAAAAATGAAAAAACCATGACTAGCAATCTAATCATTTATTTTATACTGTATATTGATAGAGTATGAATTTTTCTTTTACCCTCAACGCTCTGGTGAGAACGACGGCGGGTTTCTAGGGGGGGCTGAATGCATTGCACACCTGGGTAAAAGCAACAAAGCAGGCATAACAGAAGGGATGATTACAACTCGGAACGAAGATCGTCCAGATTTTCAAACGGTTGAGGTCGTGACAAGAAATACCCCTGGGCTGCCGAGGCATTAGATTGTCTGACAATTTCCCACTCTTCTTTAGTTTCAACCCCTTCAATGACGACATCATTACAGTAAGTGGCAATCAGCGTGACCAGTGACGGAAACAGCTGCCGCCCCTCTTCGCTCTTGAGCAACATAATGAAAAGCTCGCGGGCAATCTTGATGCAGTCATACCTTGCCGGCGCCAGCGAGGAGAAATTCGCCACGCCGCAGCCAAAATCATCCAGCCAGAGCTGCCCCGCTTCGGGCAATGTCGCCAGCGTATCGTGAGGCAAAACAGCCAGGCTTTCAACCAGTTCAAAACGCAACCAAGGCATGGTCGCCAGCAGTTTTTTGGCTTTAAGGTTTTCCTGCAGCGCCAGCAATGTCAATCCATCAATATTGACGGATGCGCGCAGTCCATCCTGGACAAAACGGTCATGCCACCGGCTCAGTAACTGCAATTGTTCAATAACGATATTTAAGCGTTCTTCGACATTAAGGCGGGCAAAGTAGTGTTCGGGAGATAAAAACTTCTGCGGCATGGACGGGTGAAAAACGGCAGTCAGCAATTCAATTCCCATTAGGCGACCGGAAGTACGGTAAATGGGTTGGAATCTGTACCGCCTGTGGCAGCTGTGCCAGTAATCAGCGTCTGCAAACTGTGCCTCCCCGGTGATGGAGACTTCAGAGCCGGGCTGATTAAAGTGACTATTTTGCTGCACTATATGTTCCGCCATTGAAGGATATGCTTACGAATAAAAGTATACCACATGCATACATGAGTTTATCGACCTTGCCCTGACAATCTTTATCCAGGTCAACTGTAATGCGAGTTACAGTACAAAGCGAATATGACGGACACATTGCATGGGAATTTTTGTTTTTTTATATCAAAAAGCTATGAAAAATTATGCATTACAATCGCATAATAGTGATTAATGTCTTCGTCGTATAGTCTCTCAATCAAACGAATAGGCTATTTTTTTTAGCCCTTCTCCGCCTGCACCGTTTATGACGCAACCAGACTGTGTAACCGGCTCACAGAAGAGTATAATCGGCGGCTGATTTAGGAAAGGAAAGAAAACATGGCGCTGCTGATTACCGCGAAATGCATTAACTGCGATATGTGTGAGCCGGAATGCCCCAATCAGGCGATATCAATGGGGGACGAGATCTATGAAATTGACCCCTTACGCTGTACCGAGTGCGTCGGGCACTACGATACGCCGACCTGCCAGAAGGTCTGCCCGATAGACAACACCATTATCAAAGACACCAACCACCAGGAAAACCACGATCAACTGTGGGAAAAATTTGTTCTGATGCACCATGCCGATCAACTGTAATTGCCGATCAATCATAATCGTCGATCAATCGTAATATCGGCCGGCCCGGTGCCGCCCAATTCTAATTTTCAATAATTACGGTAGCGCAGGCGTAGTGACGCTCATCCGCCAGCGAAACATGCACGTGCCGAACGCCCATTGTCTCGGCCAGTTCGGCGGCACGCGCCAGAAACCGTAAGCACGGTTTGCCCAGCGAATCATTCGCCACTTCGAATTGCGCAAAGGCCAGGCCATCGCGAATACCGGTGCCAAACGCCTTGGCGGCGGCCTCTTTGACCGCAAAACGCTTGGCCAGAAACCGCACCGGCTGTGAATGAGCCTGATACTGCAACCATTCCTGATCGCTGAGCACCCGTCGGGCAAGACGATCACCGGAACGACCGGTGATCGCTTCAATACGGGCAATTTCGACGATATCCGTGCCGAGTCCCAAAATCGCCATCAGCGGCGGGCTTCCCGCATCAGAGTTTTCATTTCCGCCACCGCCGACGCCAGACCGCTCATCACTGCGCGCCCGATAATGGCGTGACCAATATTCAGTTCGTGCATTTCCGGCAGCGCCGCAATCGGCTGGACATTATGATAGGTCAGGCCATGACCGGCGTTGACCTTGATGCCCCGGCTCGCAGCATAGGCCGCCGCGTCACGGATACGCTCAAATTCCTGCTGCCGGGCAGCATCGGTTTGTGCATCAGCATAAGCGCCGGTATGGATTTCAATATAAGGCGCTCCGCTGGCTACCGCAGCATCAATCTGGGTACGGTCGGCGTCGATAAACAGCGACACCTGAATACCAGCCTGGCGCAGTTGCGTTACCGCCGCGGTAATGCGATCGAGCTGACCGGCCACATCAAGCCCGCCTTCCGTCGTCACTTCCTGCCGTTTTTCCGGCACCAGACAACAAAAATGCGGCTTCAGTTCGCAGGCTATCGCCAGCATTTCATCCGTTACCGCCATCTCCAGATTCATACGGGTCTGGATGGTCTGGCGCAGCAGGCGTACATCGCGATCGGTAATATGACGTCGATCTTCACGCAGGTGTACGGTGATACCGTCCGCTCCTGCCTGTTCCGCCACAAATGCCGCCTGTACCGGATCGGGATACGCCGTGCCACGAGCATTACGCAGGGTGGCGATATGGTCAATATTTACGCCCAACAACAACTCAGCCATGATCCATCCTTCAACAATAAATGACCGCCGCAGTGTACACCCCGGCTGCACATGACGATACCCTGCCGGTACTAGATCTTGCCGTCCGGCGCCGCCTTATAGGGTTTTGGTATAAATTGCCGAAATAGTTCCCGGCTTTTCAGCGGCTTGCCGCCAAGGTAGGGTTTCAGCGCCATACGGGTAAAACGCTTGGCGGCACGCAGGGTATCGATGTCGGGAAACTCCCTTGACGCCAGCGCCTGCAGCTCGCGCCCGGTGAAACTGACGTTATCCACCACCAGGCTGGCAATAAAGCCTTTTTCCGCCCGATAACGGTAAGTCATGGTATCGGCAACCGGTTCGCCGCTGCCGGCACAGTGCAGGAAATCCACGCCGTAACCGAGATGCTCCAGCAGCGCCAGTTCGAAGCGGCGCAAGGCTGGCTCAGGCGAGCCGCTGGCGGCAGCCAACTGTTGCAGACAATGGAGATAATCGAAAAACAGCGCGGAATAGTCGGTTTCCAGTTCCAGCACCCGCGTCAGCAACTCGTTTACGTACAAGCCGCTGTATAACAACGGACCGCTCAGCGGTAACGCCAGAGAAACCGGTTCGGCATTGCGCAGGGTTTTGACTTCGCCGCGCCCGCCCCACCGCACCAGCAACGGCGTAAAAGGCTGGAGAGCACCTTTGAGACTGGAGCGCCGCGCCCGGGCACCTTTCGCCAGCACCCGCACGCGGCCTTCATTTTCAGAAAACAGATCCAGCAGCAAGCTGGTTTCGCTGTAAGGTCGCCCATGCAAGACAAACGCGCGCTGCCAGCCTTCCATCGGCGCACACCTTACAGATCGTCGATATAACCCAGGCTGCGCAGCGCACGTTCATCGTCTGCCCAGCCAGATTTAACCTTCACCCACAGTTCCAGATGAACTTTGGCCTCGAACATCTGTTCCATGTCCTGACGCGCTTCGATGCCGATGGTTTTAATCTTGGTGCCTTTGTTGCCAATCACCATCTTCTTCTGGCCTTCACGCTCCACCAGAATCAGGCCATTGATATCGTAACCGCCACGCTCATTGGTAACGAAACGCTCGATTTCCACCGTAACCGAATACGGCAATTCTTCGCCCAGAAAACGCATCAGCTTTTCGCGAATAATTTCCGACGCCATGAAACGCTGTGAACGGTCGGTAATATAGTCTTCCGGGAAATGGTGAATGGCCTGCGGCAGATGTTTGCGCACAATCGCGGCGATGGTATCGACGTTAGTCCCCTTCTCCGCGGAGATCGGCACCACATCGAGGAAATTCATCTTTTCGCTCAACATCTGGATATGCGGCAGCAATTTGGTTTTGTCCGCCACGTTATCCACTTTGTTGATGGCCAACAGCACCGGCGTTTTTTGGTCGCGCAGCTTGTTCACCACCATTTCGTCATCGTCTGTCCAGTGGGTACCTTCCACGACAAAGATGATCAATTCCACATCGCCGATCGAGCTGCTGGCCGCACGGTTCATCAAACGGTTGATGGCGCGCTTTTCTTCAATGTGCAACCCGGGTGTATCCACATAAATAGCCTGATACGGCCCTTCGGTATGGATACCCATAATACGGTGACGCGTCGTCTGCGGCTTACGAGAGGTAATGGACACCTTCTGCCCCAGCAGTTGGTTCAGTAAGGTGGATTTACCGACGTTCGGCCGGCCAACAATCGCGACAAAGCCGCAGTAGGTTTGTTCTTCGCTCATTCAAGCTCCAGCTTTTTCAGGGCCTGTTCCGCCGCAGCCTGTTCAGCTTTACGACGGCTTGACCCGGTACCCACTACCGGCTCGCTAAACCCGCTGACCTGGCAATGAATGGTAAATTCCTGATCGTGCGCCTCGCCACGCACCTGCACCACCAGATAGGTAGGCAACGGCAGATGGCGTCCCTGCAGGAATTCCTGCAGGCGGGTTTTCGGATCTTTTTGCTTGTCGCCCGGGCTAATCTCATCCAGACGGGTCTGGTACCACTGCAGAATCAGCCGCTCGACGGTCTGGATATTGCTGTCCAGAAACACGCCGCCAATCAACGCTTCCACGGTATCCGCCAGAATCGACTCACGGCGAAAACCGCCGCTTTTCAATTCACCGGGACCAAGACGCAGGCACTCGCCCAGTTCAAACTCTCGGGCAATCTCCGCCAGCGTATTACCGCGCACCAGCGTAGCGCGCATCCGGCTCATGTCGCCTTCGTCAACACGCGGAAAACGGTGATAGAGCGCATTGGCTATAACAAAACTCAGAATGGAATCCCCCAGGAACTCCAGCCGTTCGTTATGTTTACTGCTGGCGCTACGGTGAGTCAGCGCCTGCAATAAAAGGTCATATTGTTGGAAAGTATAGCCCAGCTTTTTTTGTAAACGATTTATCAGGATGGGATTCATGTGCTACCAATAGATCTATAATGCCTTTTTAAACAACAGCATACGGAACAGCCCTGCCCTTGCCACTAAAAAGTCAAAACTGTTTCGTTTGCAGTGGCTCCCGCCCGGGAGCCAGCATTTATTATTCAGAAATATTCTACAACGGAAGTCGCAAATATGCTGCGAGTTTATTTACATTCAATTAATGAATTCCACCGATACGGCTTAAACGCACACCGGTAGGCCATTCACCTTCCTGTTTTTCAAAACTCATCCAGATAGCTGTCGCCTTACCCACCAGATTACGCTCCGGCACAAATCCCCAATATCGGCTGTCCGCGCTGTTATCGCGGTTATCGCCCATCATGAAGTAGTGACCGGCTGGAACCACCCAAGACCCTAACGACTGGCGCATCTGCTGGTAATAAAGCCCCAGTTGATCCTGAGCGCCCGGTACGGTGAGGATGTTGTGAGTGACCTCGCCCAACGTTTCCTTGCGAACAGCCATACGGATGCCTTCACTTTTCTGACCAACCGGAATCTGGTAGAAACCGCTGGTCATCTCGCGCCCGGTTCCGCTGAATGTCTGTACGAAATCGCTGGGCTCCACATTGCTGTAAGTCACCGGCAAAGCGCTGCCGCAGCTCGGTTTGTCGCCGCACCCCGGCTGAATGGTGACCTGCTTGGCGATCGGGTCGTAACTGACGCGATCCCCCGGCAGGCCTACGACACGCTTGATGTAGTCCAAACGCGGATTTTCAGGGTATTTGAATACCGCGATATCGCCGCGTTTCGGGTGCCCGGTTTCAATCAAGGTTGTCTGGGTTATCGGATCCTTGATGCCGTAAGCAAATTTTTCGACCAGAATGAAATCCCCGATCAACAGCGTCGACATCATCGAGCCGGAAGGGATCTGAAACGGTTCGAAAATGAATGAACGCACCACAAACACCAGCGCCAGCACAGGGAAAACCGACGCAAATGTTTCGATCCAGCCCGGCTGCTTGATACTGTGCGCCAGCGTTTTCTCGTCGACAGCCCCATTAACCTGCTGGCTCAGCGCGGAAATCTTGGCACGCCGCGCTGGCGCCCATTTGAACCGTTCCAGACACCAGACAATGCCGGTCACCAGCGTTGCCAATGCCAAAATCAGGGCAAACATATTGGCCATGCCAACTCCTCAGGGTTTATTTGCTTTCTTTTCCAACATGCAGAATGGCCAAAAACGCTTCCTGCGGCAGCTCGACGTTCCCCACCTGCTTCATGCGTTTCTTCCCTTCCTTCTGTTTCTGCAACAGTTTCTTCTTACGGCTGACGTCGCCGCCGTAACACTTCGCCAGAACGTTCTTACGCAGCTGTTTAACGGTAGAGCGAGCAATAATATGGTTGCCGATCGCCGCCTGAATCGCGATGTCGAACTGCTGACGCGGGATCAGGTCTTTCATTTTTTCCACCAGCTCGCGGCCGCGATACATCGAGTTATCACGGTGAGTGATCAACGCCAGCGCGTCCACACGTTCGCTGTTGATCAGCACGTCCACACGCACCATGTCCGATGCCTGGAAGCGCTTAAAGCCGTAATCCAGCGATGCATAGCCACGGGAAGTGGACTTGAGACGGTCGAAGAAGTCGAGCACCACTTCCGCCATCGGAATTTCATAAGTCAGCGCCACCTGATTGCCGTGATAGACCATGTTGGTCTGCACGCCGCGTTTTTCCACGCACAGGGTGATCACGTTGCCCAGATATTCCTGCGGCAGCAGCATGTGGCACTCGGCAATCGGCTCGCGCAGTTCTTCGATGTTATTGACCGGCGGCAGTTTGGACGGGCTGTCGACATAGATCACCTCGTTGCCGGTGGTTTTCACCTCGTACACCACCGTCGGCGCGGTCGTGATCAGATCGAGATCGTATTCACGTTCCAGACGCTCCTGAATGATCTCCATGTGCAGCAGACCAAGGAAACCGCAGCGGAAACCGAAGCCCAGCGCCGTGGAACTTTCCGGTTCGTAAAACAGCGACGCATCGTTCAGGCTGAGTTTACCCAGCGCATCGCGGAAAGCTTCATAGTCGTCGGAGCTGATCGGGAACAGACCGGCGTACACCTGCGGTTTGACCTTTTTAAAGCCCGGCAACGGCTTTTCAGCCGGTTTACGCGCCAGCGTCAGGGTATCGCCCACCGGCGCGCCCAGAATGTCTTTAATGGCGCACACCAGCCAGCCCACTTCGCCGCACTGCAGCGCGTCGCGATCCACCTGCTTGGGCGTGAAAATCCCGAGACGTTCGGCGTTGTACACCTGGCCGGTGCTCATCACCTTAACTTTATCGCCTTTGCGCAGCGTACCGTTCTTGATACGGATCAGCGACACAACGCCCAGATAGTTGTCGAACCATGAGTCGATGATTAGCGCCTGCAACGGTGCGTCAGGATCGCCTTCCGGCGACGGAATCTCACGCACCAGACGCTCCAGCACGTCCGGTACGCCTACGCCGGTCTTGGCGGAACAGCGCACCGCGTCGGTAGCATCAATCCCTACGATATCTTCGATTTCCTGGCTGACGCGATCCGGATCCGCGGCCGGCAGGTCAATCTTGTTCAGTACCGGCACCACTTCCAGATCCATTTCGAGCGCGGTGTAGCAGTTAGCCAGCGTTTGCGCTTCAACCCCCTGCCCGGCATCCACCACCAGCAGCGCCCCTTCGCAGGCGGCCAGCGAGCGGGAAACCTCATAGGAAAAGTCAACGTGACCCGGGGTATCGATAAAATTCAGTTGATAGGTTTCGCCGTCAGAGGCTTTGTAATCCAGCGTCACACTCTGAGCCTTGATGGTAATACCGCGCTCGCGCTCCAGATCCATGGAGTCCAGCACTTGCGCCTCCATTTCACGTTCGGACAAGCCACCACAAATTTGAATGATGCGGTCAGAGAGCGTCGACTTACCGTGGTCGATGTGAGCAATAATGGAGAAATTTCGTATATGCTTCATTATAAAAGTTTTTCTACCTTGGTATTTCTGAAATTCTTGCCGAACGGCACGCGCAAAGTGATGACAGCCATAGCCACTGTCATATACCTGAATCGCAGCATTCTACATGCCAGACGATGGAAAACCTAGTCATGGCGCATCGAATCAATTTCTTGATTATGGCAAGGTTGCGAATGAGAAGATGAAAGCAGAGGTAAAAAGTCATTAAAAGCGAAAAATCGGGAGACGGACAGGCCGACCAGCCTGCAAACCGCCTGCGTTTCAGCGCCCTGGCGTCACATCGGTACGCAGCAGACTTTCGGGCAAAGAAACCTGCAGAATCACCGGCTGATAGCGCTGATTATTGCCGATTTTCGCCGATAAATGCTTTACAGCAACGAAACTCACCGCCACACCGGCAAATGCCCCCGCCACGGTCGCCGGTTCGCTGCCCAGCCAGTATTGCATCAGGGCGGCGCCCAGCATCAGCCCCAGCAACGGTAACAGGTAGACCAGCATCGCCGAACGCAACAGGCTTGACTCCGCCAGGCCGATCTCCACCCGCTGGCCGGGAAGCAACGGCTGCGAATACGGTACGGTCAATTGATGCGTCGCCGCCGCACCAATCTGGTTCAGCACGCCGGTGCCGCAGGACGAGCGAGACTGACAGCTCTGGCAGCCGGAACGCTGTTCACAATGCAACACAGCGGTGCCGGCCTGCCATGAAACCACCGTTGCCCATTCTTTAATCATGGTTGCGCCTTGAAGATCACGTTATCCGCGACGCGTTTGGCTGTCGCCAGCGGCAGTTCGCCAATCACCGTGATTTCCCGGTTATCCCGCACTTCGGTATGGATGGTTCTACGGCCCAGCGACGCATTCTGGTCGGGATGACTCTCCCCGGCCGGGCTGATATTGACGGAAAAACTGAACAACCCATCGCTGTAAAGACGCGACTCCGCCAGACCGGTAACCCCCGGTAACGGCCGCTGACTGCGTGACACTTCCTCTACGCCAACCGGCAGCCACTCCGTCACCCAGTTGAAATTAGCGGTCGACGTGGTGGGAATGCTAAGCAGCGGCGGCTGACTGGCCTTATCCATCGGTTTCATGGCAAGCTGCACAGTCTTATCCACCGTGATGGAAATAGCCCGGTACTGGTCAAGCAGTTCGCCATTCTGATCAAGCAGATCAACCCGCAACGGCAAACGCGACTCCGCATCAAGACAGACGATATAACTGAAACGGGTGCCGTCCCGGGAGACGATTCTCACCACATCGCCCTGGCGATCCGCCAGACGAATACGGCCGGTAGGGATAAAATCGTAATAAGCGGACAGCCGTTCCACATTGGCGAAAATCAAGGCCGGCAACGAGTCGACAATATGGTCGCCCGATAGGGTAAACGGTTCGGCATCCGCTTCGAAATAGCTGATGTCGCTGCCGCGCTGAATCACTTCACGCTTCGGCCCGTCCAGATGGATCAATTCGGCCAGCGTCTCGCCATTTTGCACCGTATGACGGTAGCGTAATGACTCAATGCCCTGCCGGGAAACGCTGATGTAGTAAATCTCGTAGTTCAGTGATCGGCTGGCGCTGCTCATCTGCTGCAACAACGCCCCGGAATCGCTTGCCGGGGCGAGGGAGGAATAAGACAGGCTGCCCAACAATATGCATGCGGCAAACCAAGAGCGCTTCATTACTGCGGTTGAATTCCTAATGACTGAGTACCAGGTACCTGTACGGCGGCTTGCTGTCGACTCCCCTGCTGTTGCAGTTGGAGCTGGTCGGAATGCACGCGGCGTTGCAGTTCATAATCCTGCAGCAGCGCATTGATGCGCTCATGCTGCGCCTGCATCTGACGCTGCCCGGTATGCGCCACGCTGTTCTCGGCCGGCACGCTCAGGCTGACCGGAGAAGCTGAGCCGCCCATCACAGGCAGCGTGCTGAGCGCCGGCGCCGTTTCCGCCACGCTGTCACTCATCGCATTGTTTTGCTGGTAATGCTGCACACCGACAATCACCGCCAGTGAAACACAAGCCGCCACGCCAATCTGCGTCAGATGGCTGGCCAGAGGACGAACCTTGTGCCAGAACGGCAACGCCTGCCAGGTGCGGGGATGAGGCTGGGATTCCGGCACCGCCTTCGGGTTGAACTGCACCGGTTCCTGTTCGAGGGCGGCGGCCACCCGAGCGGCAATATCAATATTCATCAGCGTTTCGCTGACATCGCCCCGCAGAGTGTCACGCACCAGGTGATAGCGCTGCCAGCTTTGCTGCAACTTGTCGTCTTTCGACAAGGCGCCCAGCAGCGCACTGTCCACTGCCTCACCATCCATTAAAGCGGAAAGTTTTTCTTTCTGCATAACTTCACCTTACCTTGTCAAACCCGTCATGAGTAACGTTAAGAACAAGCTAACGCTGAATAAGCGGTTGCACTTTATTATCAATCGCTTCCCGTGCGCGGAATATACGCGAGCGGACAGTGCCGACCGGGCAATCCATGATGGCGGCAATTTCCTCATAGCTCAGCCCATCCAGTTCACGCAGCGTAATTGCCAGACGCAAGTCCTCAGGCAATGATTCGATAGTATGGAAAACGATCCGTCGTAATTCCTCAGACAACATTAAGTTCTCAGGGTTCGATATTTCTTTCAACGCGCTGGCATTTTCGTAATTTTCCGCGTCGTTGGCATCCACATCGCTAGACGGCGGACGCCGCCCCTGAGCCACCAGATAATTCTTCGCCGTGTTGACGGCAATACGATATAGCCAGGTGTAAAAGGCACTCTCGCCACGAAACGATTCCAGCGCGCGATAGGCTTTGATAAACGACTCCTGCGCTACATCGGGCACGTCCCCGGCGGGAACGTAACGCGATACCAGGCTCGCCACTTTATGCTGATAACGGACGACCAGTAAGTTAAACGCTTTTCTGTCGCCTTTCTGGACCCGCTCAACCAGCACCTGATCCGCTAACTGCTCGCTCATCCGAGATCATGTCTCCCCAAAACCGTGTCGCCACGCCTAAGTCACGTACTGCCAGCTATATATCCGAAATCGAGCAAGCACCGGGTTGGAGTCTTTTTACGTCATAAAGTTCCGTTGCATGAAGCATTTTTGCATCCTGCCGCATACCACCGTGCCGCTCTCCGGGGTTTTATTCTGATCGCTGCCCCGTACAACCGTAAAAATCATACGTCAAAAGCCTGCTGCTGGCACCCCGTTCTACTATTCCGCATCAACCTTGTTTAATTTACAAAACAAAAAAATGCATTTCAGATAAATATCATGCTAAATTCAAAAATACGGTTTTATAAATTAAACAAAAACTATTATGTCGTCTATCAAAGACTACCATTGTGATGTGCTGATCATCGGCAGCGGCGCCGCCGGGTTATCACTGGCGCTGCGTCTGGCGCCTCATGCCCGTGTGATGGTGCTCAGCAAAGGGCCGCTAAGCGAAAGCGCCACCTTTTACGCCCAAGGCGGGATAGCGGCTGTGTTCGATGAAACCGATAGCGTCGATGCCCACATCGAAGATACCCTGATTGCCGGCGACGGCCTGTGTGACCGGGAAGCGGTATCGTTTATTGCCCGTAACGCCCGTCATTGCGTGCAATGGTTGATCGATCAGGGCGTTCGGTTCGACACCGAAACCGCGCCGCACGGCGAAGCGCGCTATCATCTGACGCGTGAAGGCGGCCATAGCCATCGCCGTATCCTGCACGCGGCGGACGCTACCGGCAAAGCGGTGGAAACCACATTGGTCAGCCAGGTAAGACAGCATCCCAATATCTTATTGCTGGAACGTTGCAATGCGGTGGATTTGATCACCTCCAGCAAACTTGGCCTGCCCGGCCACAAACGGGTGGTAGGAGCTTACCTGTGGAACAGGGAAAAAGAGCATGTCGAATCGTGCCGCGCCAAAGCCGTCGTGCTCGCCACCGGCGGCGCGTCCAAGGTCTACCAGTACACCACCAACCCCGACATCTCTTCCGGCGACGGCATCGCCATGGCCTGGCGCGCCGGCTGCCGGGTGGCGAACATGGAATTCAACCAGTTTCATCCCACCTGTCTGTACCACCCGCAGGCCCGCAATTTTTTGCTGACCGAAGCGCTACGCGGCGAAGGCGCCTGGCTGACGCGCCCGGACGGTAGCCGTTTTATGCCGGCCTTTGATAAACGCGCGGAACTGGCGCCGCGGGATATCGTCGCCCGGGCGATAGACCACGAAATGAAACGACTGGGCGCGGACTGTATGTATCTGGACATCAGTCACAAACCGGCGGACTTCATCACGCAGCATTTTCCCACTATCCATGAAAAACTGCTGTCGCTGGGTCTTGATCTGACCCGCGAGCCGATTCCCGTCGTCCCCGCCGCCCACTACACCTGCGGCGGCGTGGTGGTTGACCAACAGGGACGCACCGACCTGGACGGTCTATACGCGATTGGCGAAGTCAGCTATACCGGCCTGCATGGCGCCAACCGCATGGCGTCCAACTCGCTGCTGGAGTGTCTGGTGTATGGCTGGTCCGCCGCCGGGGACATTCTGCAGCATTTGCCGGAGAAAGCGCTGGTGGAATCGTTACCGCGCTGGGACGAGAGTCAAGTGGAAAACTCGGACGAAAGAGTCGTAATTCAGCACAACTGGCACGAGTTACGGCTATTGATGTGGGATTACGTCGGCATTGTGCGCACGACGAAGAGACTGGAACGCGCGCAGCGGCGTATCTCGCTGCTACAGCAGGAAATCAGCGAGTATTATGCCCATTTCCGTCTTTCCAACAATCTGCTGGAGTTACGCAATCTGGTTCAGGTGGCGGAATTGATTGTACGCTGCGCGCTGGCGCGTAAAGAGAGCCGCGGGTTGCACTACACGCTCGATTATCCGCAACAGGCGGAAAAAGCGCATCCTACCATCCTGCATCCCTGACCACGAATGCCGGGCGCACGCCCGGCAAGCGACATCAACACACCCTTCACATCGACAAATAGAAATCCCGCGCCAGCGCCTGAAACGACGCCGAATACTGACGGTTATCGTCACGGATGATTAACGACGTCCGGTCAAGCATCGCGGGCTGTCGCCCCAACGACAACAGCACCCGGTTTACCGGCCGGGCCGAATTATCCGCGACGTCAACCCTGGCATCGGCATGCCACGCCAGCTGCTGCGCCAGCTTCAGAAAGACATCCGCCGCCTGTACCGGCAACACTACGCAAAACCGCCCGTCCGGCGTCAGCAACCGGCTGGCGCAATCCAACAACGTCTCATGAGTCAGCGTGGCGGTATACCGCGCCTGTGCGCGTTGAGCTGAGGCACAGTCGACACCGGGGGTAAAATAAGGCGGATTACTGACAATCAGGGAATAACGCGAGGCGACGGCGCGGGCATAGGCCAGAATATCAATCTGATGAATCCGGATACTGTCGGCCCAGGGCGACGCCGCCGCATTGCCTGCCGCCTGCTCGCTGGCGGCGACATCCAGCTCGACACCATCCACCGGAATTCGCCCGCCGCTGCGTTGCGCCAGCATCAGAGCAATCAGGCCGGAGCCGCAGCCGATATCCAGAATCCGCGATTCCTCCCGCAACGGCGCCCACGCGCCCAACAGCACGCCATCGGTGCCGACTTTCATCGCACAGCGGTCGTGCGCCACAAAAAATTGTTTGAAGGTAAAACCACCCGCGCGCAATGCCGGTGTATGCTGCAAAGAAGTCATTGTTGTGCCATTTATTGCCAAACCAGGGTTAGCATAGGAGAAACGCCAGTCTGGGAAAAGTGGTCAATACCGCTTAAACAGATGAACAACCCCGCCAATGCGTCTATAATCAGCGCCCCGAACAGAGGTAGACCATGACTGCGACCAATTTTTCCGAGTTTGATCTTGACGATAGCCTGCTTGACGCCCTGCGCGACATGGGCTTCAGCCGCCCGACCGCCATTCAGGCCGAGGCTATTCCCCCAGCGATGGAAGGACGGGACGTTCTGGGCTCTGCACCGACCGGAACCGGTAAAACCGCGGCTTATCTGCTGCCGGTTTTGCAGCACCTGCTGGACTTTCCGCGTAAGAAATCCGGCCCACCGCGTATCCTGATTCTGACCCCGACCCGGGAACTGGCGATGCAGGTAGCGGATCAGGCTCGGGCGATGGCCGCCCACACCCATCTGGACATTGCCACCATCACCGGCGGCGTGGCTTACATGAATCACGCCGAAGTGTTCAGCGAAAATCAGGATGTGGTCGTCGCCACCACCGGTCGTCTGTTGCAGTACATCAAAGAAGAAAATTTTGATTGCCGCGCGGTGGAAACCCTGATTCTGGATGAAGCCGACCGCATGCTGGACATGGGCTTCGCTCAGGACATCGAGCATATCGCCGGAGAAACCCGCTGGCGTAAGCAGACCATGCTGTTCTCCGCCACCCTGGAAGGCGACGCCATTCAGGATTTCGCCGAACGTCTGCTGAACGACCCTATCGAAGTGGAAGCAGAACCGTCACGGCGCGAACGCAAAAAAATCCTGCAGTGGTACTACCGTGCCGACGATGTTCAGCACAAGACCGCCCTACTGAGTCACCTGCTCAAACAGCCGGACGTAACCCGTTCGATCGTGTTCGTACGTAAGCGCGAGCGGGTGCATGAGCTGGTGGACTGGCTGCGGTCGGCAGGCATTGAGTCCTGCTATCTGGAAGGGGAAATGGTGCAGGCCAAACGCAACGAAGCCATCAAGCGGTTGAGCGAAGGCCGGGTAAAGGTGTTGGTCGCTACCGACGTCGCTGCGCGCGGGCTGGATATTCTGGACGTCAGCCACGTGTTCAACTTTGATTTGCCTCGCACTTCAGACGTTTACCTGCACCGTATCGGACGTACCGGCCGCGCCGGCCGTAAAGGTTGCGCCATCTCGCTGGTGGAAGCGCATGACTACCTGCTGCTGGAGAAGATCGGCCGTTATCTGAATGAACCGCTAAAAGCGCGCGTAGTCGATGAACTGCGCCCAGCCACCCGGGCGCCTAGCCCCAAGACCACCGGCAAGCCGTCTAAAAAAGTGCTGGCCAAGCGCAAAGAGCTGAAGCAGAAAGAGAAAGAAAAACAGAAAGCGAAGGTCAAAGTACGCCATCGCGACAGCAAAAATATCGGTAAACGCCGCCAGCCCAGCGCCAAAGCGCCGGCGGAGACGCAGAAAGAAAAACCGGCGGATAACAGCTGAATCTGATCTACTGATACGAAGAAGGGAGCCAATCGGCTCCCTTCACATTCGCGGTAACGCTCGCCTTCTGACGTATCACATCGCTCCCGCTGGTAAGAAGCACACGCCCTTTCATTCAAAGCATATTCCCCTTCTTCAGGATCAATCCGCACTGCGCCCTCATCCTGCAATACCGGAACTCACGCCCCATAAAAAAATAATGCCGGACACCTTAGGTGACCGGCATTGACCAGACGGTAGTCTTTTTTTTACCGACGCGCGCTTACAGGCTTTCGGTAAATGTACGGGTGATCACGTCGCGCTGCTGTTCCGGCGTCAGCGAGTTGAAACGCACGGCATAGCCGGACACACGGATGGTCAGCTGCGGGTATTTTTCCGGATGTTTAACCGCGTCTTCCAGCGTTTCACGGCGCAGCACGTTTACGTTCAGATGCTGACCGCCTTCGATACGTACTTCCGGTTTGATTTCCAGCGGCACTTCACGATATTCGAACTGACCCAAATCGCTGACGGCAACGATCTGATCTTCGCTGAAATCGGATTTGGCACATACGCAACGCGCCTGAGATTTCTCTTCATCCAGCAGCCAGAAAGAGTTAACCAGGGCATTGTTATTTGCTTTGGTGATTTGAATACCTGTAACCATTATTGCCTCCGTTAAGCGGCGTCTTATTGAACCGAATACAAAATCCACGGCCGGTAACAAATCGCCAACGACATTAACGCCAGCGCAAAACCAACCGAATCTGGTTACCTGTATACCAGTCCTTTCTCAGCCACTCTTTGATATAAGTCAATTTTAACCGGGCGTAACTTGGTACGAAATCCATAATCATTTGTTTTATATCAATTTACACCAAAAACACCAATGCAATTATTTTTGTAAATTTTAAAAAAAATCAGCAAAAGGCGATTCACCACCAGCCGAACGCGGTTAATGGTTTTCCCTGTCCGGCTTTGACGGTAAGCTTACCCATCAGGACCGACTAATCAGGCTGCGCTTTCGCCAGATGATGTTCCGGCAGCCCGTTAGCGCATTGAACTCACTACAGTATTGAACTCACTACTGTATTAAACAAAGAGCCTCTCATGACCACTTCCCTGACCTGGCACGACGTGCTGGCCCAAGAGAAAGAACTACCCTATTTCGTCAATACGTTGTCGTTCGTTCATCAGGAACGTACAGCAGGCAAGGTGATCTATCCGCCGCAGAAAGACGTCTTCAACGCTTTTCGTTTTACTGAGTTTCACGCTGTCAAAGTAGTGATTCTGGGGCAGGACCCGTATCACGGCCCGAATCAGGCGCATGGACTGTCGTTTTCGGTTCGCCCGGGCGTGCCGGCGCCGCCGTCGCTGGTCAATATCTACAAAGAACTGGCTAACGATATTCCCGGATTTGAAATTCCTTCCCACGGTTTTTTGCAGAGCTGGGCGCAGCAGGGCGTGATGTTACTCAATACCGTACTGACGGTAGAAGCCGGCAAAGCGCATTCGCACGCCAATCTGGGCTGGGAAACTTTCACCGACAAGGTGATCGAAAAGCTGAACACGCACCGGGAAGGAATTGTATTTCTGCTGTGGGGTTCACACGCGCAAAAGAAAGGCAGCATTATTGATACGCAGCGGCATCATGTGCTGAAAGCGCCGCACCCCTCGCCATTATCTGCCCACCGCGGTTTTTTGGGATGCCACCATTTCTCCAGAACCAATCAGTTGCTGGAACAACAGGGCGATACGCCGATCGACTGGACACCCCGCTTGCCGGAAAACGCCTAACAGGGAACGTCATTGTCTTTGCTGGTCAGAGACAATGACCGTAAATTTAGGGTGAAATCAGGGAACGAAAGTCGGAAATAATCGAATCGTCAGAGAATCAGAGAAATAAAAAGGAGAATACTGCGAAATGAATTTGGTGGAGCTAAGCGGGATCGAACCGCTGACCTCTTGCATGCCATGCAAGCGCTCTCCCAGCTGAGCTATAGCCCCACACCAGATTATACCGTCAAAAACCAAATCTTTATGGGAGGAAGATTTGGTGGAGCTAAGCGGGATCGAACCGCTGACCTCTTGCATGCCATGCAAGCGCTCTCCCAGCTGAGCTATAGCCCCGTATCGACACTGTATCGTGTGAACGGGTCGCATGATATGCAACGCCCCCAACCCTGTCAACGCCAAAATCCATTTATCCGATCAACCGCTGAAAAAGCCGTCAAAGTAGGGCGAGAATGGCATCTTACGGGAAAATCCCCCTGCTTTACGGCGTAAAAAACACCGCTAATCAAGCCCAAACCAAAAGACCCTGGCAAGCCAGGGTCTTCGTTAACGGCAGGCTTGTTCGAAGCGATTACTGCTGGGCTTCACGCTCGCTGATAAACGCCAGTGCCCGATCGATGCGCGCCAGCGTACGCGACTGACCAATAGCATGCACCGTCACATCAACGCCTGGAGACTGACCGGCGCCGGTTACCGCCACACGCAGCGGCATCCCGACTTTACCCATCCCTTGCTGCAGTTCGTCAGCAGTACCCTGAATAGCATGATGAATATTTTCCGGTGTCCAGTCGGTGATAGCCGCCAGTTTGCTGCGCACCAGTTCCAGCGGATGACGCGCCACCGGACGCAGGTGTTTCTTCGCCGCATCGGCGTCAAACTCGGCGAACTCTTCATAGAAGTAGCGGCAGGACTCGGCGATTTCTTTCAACGTCTTGCAGCGTTCGCCCAGCAACGTCACCAGTTCGCTCAACTGCGGGCCAGTACGGGTATCAATACCCGCCTGTTCGATATGCCAGGACAGGTGGGTCGCCACATATTCCGGCGGCAGGTGATTAATGTAGTGGTGGTTCAGCCACTGCAGCTTCTCGGTATTGAACGCGCTGGCGGATTTGCTGACGGCATCCAGCGAGAACAGCTGTTTCATCTCATCAATAGAGAAGATTTCCTGATCGCCGTGAGCCCATCCCAGCCGCACCAGATAGTTGAGCAATGCTTCCGGCAGATAGCCGTCATCACGATACTGCATCACACCTACCGCGCCGTGACGCTTGGACAGTTTCTTGCCGTCATCGCCCAGGATCATGGAAACGTGCGCGTATTCCGGCACCGGCGCGCCCAGCGCTTTAAGAATATTGATCTGCCGCGGCGTGTTGTTGATGTGGTCTTCGCCGCGAATAACGTGGGTGATGCCCATATCCCAGTCATCGATCACCACGCAGAAGTTATAGGTCGGCGAACCGTCGGTACGGCGGATGATCAGGTCATCCAGTTCAAGGTTGCTGAATTCGATAGGACCACGGATACGATCATCAAAGATCACCGAACCGTCTTGCGGGTTACGGAAACGCACCACATGCGGTTCATCATCCGCGTGATGTTCGTGAGAGTCACGGCAGCAACCGTCATAACGCGGCTTTTCGCCATCAGCCATCTGCTGCTCACGCAGGGCTTCCAGACGCGCTTTGGAACAATAACATTTATACGCCGTGCCATTTTCCAGCATCTGGTCAATAACCGCGTTGTAGCGATCAAAACGTTTGGTCTGATAGTACGGGCCTTCATCCCAGCCCAGATTCAACCAGTTCATGCCGTCCATAATGGCGTCAATCGCCTCTTTGGTCGAACGCTCCAGATCGGTATCTTCAATGCGCAGAACAAACTCGCCGCCATGATGGCGGGCGAACAACCAGGAATACAGTGCGGTACGGGCACCGCCAACATGAAGATAGCCAGTCGGGCTGGGCGCAAAGCGGGTTTTGATTTTCATTGGGATTACGGCCTTCATTAGACAGCAACGGTCGGTCAACACCAACCAGGATTCCGGACTGTGCCCCGCCATCAAGGGTGAGCGCCGTCAGCGCGCGGCACAGCCTGCTTAAAGTGGGCAATATTCTATCACTCCCCCCCGATTCCTCAACGCCATAACCGCGTCGACTCAGGCCTAACTCCGGTAAAATGCGCAGGGATTCAACGATAACGCCCATAAATACGGCACATCGACTAATTTTACAACGAACGACTATTTTCGTTTTAAAAAGCGTTGACTCATATTCAAGGATCCCTATAATGCGACTCCACACAGCGGGGGTGATTAGCTCAGCTGGGAGAGCACCTCCCTTACAAGGAGGGGGTCGGCGGTTCGATCCCGTCATCACCCACCACTCTTTAGAGTGCCGCGCTGTGTGAAGTAAGAAGAATTGAGATTGGGTGATTAGCTCAGCTGGGAGAGCACCTCCCTTACAAGGAGGGGGTCGGCGGTTCGATCCCGTCATCACCCACCATTCTCATACCAGCTGTCTTCTTACGAAAATGAAATACAGAAATTGAAGTACAGAAGTGGGTGATTAGCTCAGCTGGGAGAGCACCTCCCTTACAAGGAGGGGGTCGGCGGTTCGATCCCGTCATCACCCACCACTTCTGCGGGTCGTTAGCTCAGTCGGTAGAGCAGTTGACTTTTAATCAATTGGTCGCAGGTTCGAATCCTGCACGACCCACCAATTACTCAGACCAGTTCGGTCATTTCCTTAAGAATCATGAGACTGTGTGCGCTATCGCGCAGGGTAACTCCTGATTTCTCGCGCCGTTTTTTACGTTCTATTCTCGTTATCTCCAGATTGTCTTCTCGTTAAACGCAACACGCTTTTCGTGGTTAAACACTTATCAAACCTTATCTGCTTTCTCCAATGTTCAAAAATCCGCCATGCATCACGCAAATTTTTTGATAAGGAACGTCAAATGTATTGGTTTTTTATTCCGTCGCCAAACAACGACACTAACATCGTAATAAAACGTATTCTTATAAGGGTAAGACGATGATAGCTAAAGCCAATAAATTCTTTACCGGTTTAACCGACCATCCTGATGGCGGCAAACTGTTGTTGCGTTTGACCGTCGGTATTCTGCTGCTGTTCCACGGCGTCGCGAAAATCGAAAACGGCGTGGGTTGGATCGCCGGCATGCTGGCGCAACACGGCCTGCCTGGGTTTATCGCCTACGGCGCTTACATCGGCGAAGTACTGGCCCCGATCCTGATTATTCTCGGCGTGCTAACCCGTATTTCTGCCGCAGTAGTGGCATTTAACCTGCTGGTCGCGACACTGCTGGTCACCATGGGCAAATTATTCACCATCACCAATGTGGGCGCATGGGGACTGGAAGGGGAAGCATTCTATTTCCTGTGCAGTCTGGTGATTGTGCTGGTGGGTAGCGGCCGTTACTCCGTGGTTTCTAACGAAGACTACCGGTAATATCCGCGTACGCTTGAAGAAAACGCCCTTACGGGCGTTTTTTTATGGTCAGATTTCCCAATCGTGGTTATAGCGTTTCGGCTTGAATTGCACCACATCGCCGCGATGCAACCCGGTCAACACCTCGTCATCATGCGCCACTTCCGCTTCGATCAGTTCATTGTTGCCATCAACCTTCAGCACCAGCCGCGTCAACGCGCCCAGCGGGCGGATATCCTTGACCACCACCGGCTGGAAGTCAGCCTGCGTCTGTTTCGACAGCGTCACCTCGTGCGGGCGGAACTGAATAGTCTGATCATGGCCGGCCAGTTTCAATCGATTGCTGTCCCCCAGGAAGTTATAGACAAACTCGGTGGCCGGGCGGTTATATACCTCATCAGGCGTACCGATCTGCTCGATGACGCCTTTGTTCATCAATACGATGCGGTCCGCCACTTCCATCGCTTCTTCCTGATCATGGGTGACAAACACCGACGTCAGATTAATGTCTTCATGCAGGCGCGACAGCCAGCGGCGCAGTTCCTTACGCACCTTGGCGTCCAGCGCGCCGAACGGTTCGTCCAGCAGCAGAATGCGCGGCTCCACAATTAGCGCCCGCGCCAGCGCGATACGCTGGCGCTGACCACCGGATAACTGCTCCGGGTAGCGATCCGCCAGCCACTCCAGTTGCACCATGTTCAGCAATTCGCGCACCTTTTTTTCGATATCCCGCTTTGACGGCCGTATCGCTTTGGGTTTCATGCGTAGCCCGAACGCCACGTTATCGAACACCGTCATATGCCGGAACAGCGCATAGTGCTGGAAAACAAAGCCGACATGACGATCGCGCACATCATGCCCCGACACATCTTCGCCGTGGAAGACGATACTGCCGCTGTCCGGCGTTTCCAGACCGGCGATAATGCGCAACAGCGTGGTTTTGCCGCAGCCGGACGGCCCCAGCAGCGCCACCAGCTCACCGCTCTGGATCGATAAATTGATCTGATTGAGGGCCCGGAACTGACCAAACTGTTTGTTAACGTTGTGAACCTCAATGCTCATTACCGGCCAGCTCCTGTTGTTTCTCTTGTTGTTTCGACAAATGCGCTTCGCTCCACTGGCGCAGCAACAGCACCACCAGCGACATCACCAGCAGCAGAATCGCCACGCTGAACGCAGCGACGATGTTGTATTCGTTGTAAAGAATCTCAATATGCAGCGGCAAGGTATTGGTCAGACCACGAATATGACCGGACACCACCGACACGGCGCCAAACTCGCCCATCGCGCGGGCGGTGCACAACACCACGCCGTAAATCAGCGCCCATTTCACATTCGGCAATGTGATGTGCCAGAACATCTGCCAGCCGTTCGCGCCCAGCAATCTGGCCGCCTCTTCTTCCTGGCTGCCCTGTTGCTCCATCAGCGGAATCAGTTCACGCGCCACATACGGCAAGGTGACAAACATGGTCGCCAGCACGATGCCGGGTACGGCATAGACGATTTCCAGATTATGTTCGGTAAGGAACGGATACAGCTTGCTCTGGGCACCAAACAGCAACACATACATCAGGCCGGTTACCACCGGCGACACAGAGAACGGCAAGTCCAGTAATGCCAGAAGCAGCGATTTACCGCGGAATTCAAACTTGGTCACGCACCAGGCGATCGCCAGCCCGAATACCATATTCAGCGGCACTGAAATAACCGTCGCCAGTAGCGTCAGCTTGAGCGCGGACACTGCATCCGGTTCGGTGATCGCATTCCAGAATGCGCCAATGCCGTTATGCAATCCCTGGGTCACCACCATGATCAGCGGCAATACCAGAATCAATAAGAACACCGCCCACGCCAGCGTGGTGAGCACATAAAAGGCAACCGGGCGTTTAACGGAGGACGGACGCACCGCCACAGGCTCGGAAATACTGTGATCCATGCTCATCCTTTATAACTTCGATTGAATACGCCGTTGCAACAGGTTAATCAGCAACAGCATGATGAAAGAGACCACCAGCATGAACACGCCGATACCGGTCGCACCCTTGTAATCGTACTGGTCCAGTTTTGAAACAATCAGCAGCGGCAGAATTTCCGTCTTGAACGGGATGTTGCCGGCAATAAATACCACCGAACCATACTCCCCCACGCCACGGGCGAACGCCAGCGCAAAACCGGTAAGCCAGGCGGGCAGAATGGCCGGCAGCAGGACATGGCGAAAGGTCTGCCACGGGCTGGCGCCCAGACAGGCGGAAGCTTCTTCCACTTCTTTGGGAAAATCAGCCAACACCGGCTGCAGCGTGCGCACCACAAACGGCAGGGTGACAAAAATCAGCGCCAGCGTGATGCCAATCCCCGTGTAGGCGATACGGAAAGGAAACAGCGAACCAATCAGCCCATTCGGCGCATACAGCGACGTCAGCGCAATCCCCGCCACGGCGGTAGGCAAGGCAAACGGCATATCGATCATCGCGTCGATAATCTTCCTGCCGGGAAAGGTATAACGCACCAGCACCCAGGCCAGCAGCGTCCCCAGCACGCCGTTGACGAATGCCGCCGTCAGCGCGGAACCAAAGGATAATTGCAGGGAAAACAGTACCTGGCGACTGGTGATCAGTTCCCAGAACTGGGTCAGCGTCAGCTGGCTGGCGTACAGAAACATCGCCGCCAGCGGGATCAAGACAAGCAGCCCCAGATAGGTAAGGCTAAAGCCCAGCGTCAGACCAAATCCGGGAATGACCGGTGAAATACGTCGCGACATAACAAGCCTTTCAATGATGAAACACGGATTGCCGACTCAGGCAACCAACGTGGCAAAACCGCCCGATGGAGGCGGTTTTGACGGTCAGAATACAACTTATTTATTAATCTGTTTGAAGATAGCGTCGAACACCCCGCCGTCATCGAAGAATTTGGGCTGTGCGCTTTTCCAGCCGCCAAACTCGCCATCGATCGTCACCAGCTTCACCGGCGCAAACTGAGATTTAAACTCTTCGGCGATTTTAGCATTGCGCGGACGATAAAAGTTTTGCGCGATGATACGCTGCCCTTCGTCACTGTAGAGATAGTTCAGATAAGCTTCCGCCTGTTTGCGTGTTCCCTTGCGCTCCACTACTTTGTCGACCACCGCTACCGGCGGCTCCGCAAGAATGGACAGCGATGGCGTAACAATTTCCAGCTGGTCGCCGCCCTGCTCCTTCAGCGACAGATAGGCCTCGTTTTCCCAGGCAATCAGCACGTCGCCCAACTGACGCTGAACGAAACTGATGGTCGCGCCGCGCGCACCGGTATCCAGCACCGGCGCATGTTTGTAGAGCTCGGTCACGAATTTCTGCGCGCTTTCATCGCTTCCGCCCGGCAAATGCCTGGCATAAGCCCAGGCCGCCAGGAAATTCCAGCGCGCGCCGCCGGAGGTTTTCGGGTTCGGCGTGATCACCTGTACGTCCGGTTTAATCAGGTCATCCCAGTCTTTGATATGTTTCGGGTTGCCTTTACGCACCAGAAACACAATGGTGGACGTATAAGGCGTGCTGTTATCCGGCAGACGCGCCTGCCATTTCGGGTCGATCAGCGGCTGATTGAGATTGAGCGCATCGATATCGCCCGCCAGCGCCAGCGTCACGACATCCGCCTGCAGCCCGTCGATGACAGAGCGCGCTTGCTTGCCGGAGCCGCCGTGAGAGTTTTTAACCGAAATGGTTTCGCCGGTGGTTTCTTTCCAGTGTTTGATAAACGCCGCGTTATATTGCTGATAAAATTCGCGGGTCGGGTCATAGGACACATTCAACAATTCCGTGGCAGCCGAAGCCATACCGGAAAATAACAACGCGGCAGTAGCCAGCGACCATCCCAAACGACGCATTGACATTATTATTACTCCCCTCAAAGTCTGCCCGTTGCCTGCGCGAGCGATCAAAAGGCCTGCACGGGCGATCAAAAGAGCCCCAGAGTCCGGCGGCCTGTCATCATGCAACCGGAACAGCGGCTAAACAGCACAACTGTATCCGGTTTTATCTGTGGAAGGGACAATAGTGGATAAGGCGGGAGGGAAAAAATACTGTTTCGAGATAATTTATACTCTCGGGTTATATTATTGACGGCTTAACAGTGCATTTGAATCTAAGGTAAGCGGCAGGCCTGCCGCTTCTCGTCGCCATCAACATCGGAATTACTGTTCTTCATCCAGCTGCAGCGCAACGTACAGCAACAACCGATCGTCAAAGTTGCCCAAATCCAGTCCGGTCAGTTCGGATATGCGGTTTAACCGGTATTCCAGCGTATTGCGATGCACAAACAACGCCTTGGCTGTCGCCCCCGGCTGCACATTGTTGCGAAACCAGGCGTTAAGGGTACGACGCAGCAGACCATTGCTGTCCATCGCCTTCAGTCTGGCCAACGGGCGCACCAGTTCGTTAGCCTGCCAGCCGCCGCGCAGGCTATCGAGCAGTACCGGCAGCATCAGATCCTGATAGAAATAACTGCGCTGCGCCGGCATGCGCTGTTTGCCGACGCTCATGGTGGTGCGCGCGGTACGGTAGGAGCGTGCGATGCTGCCGGGGCCGGTGAAATAGTTGCCCAGCGCCACCCGCACCCGCAGCCGGCTGCTCTCTTCCATACGCGACAGCAGCGTGTCGACACGGCGACGGTGCTCCTCCGCATCCCAGCGGCCGTGGTTGTTCAATGCGGGTTTCAGCACCACCATCTCGGTCAGCGAGACTATCGCAATCAGATTGTTGCGCTCCGGCGTCGTCAGCAACGTCTGCAACTGCTGTAGCTCGGCCATGGCGCTGTCCACCCCCAGTTGACCGCTGTCGACCTCCACCACCGCCGCCACACGCGGCTGATTGAGGTCGATGCCGAGGCGCTGCGCCCATTCCATCAGCGCCGGCGACAGATCATCGGTACGGATCAGGTTCAGCACCAGCTCTTCCCGCAAACGACTGTCCTGCGCCAGCATGTGCAGCAATCGCGCCTGCTCCAGCATCATCTCGGCCGTCATGCACACCAGTTCGCCGTACTGGCGCAACTGACCGGGGTTGCCGGTCAGGCCAATCACGCCGACGATTTCGCCGTCGATCTTCAACGGCAGGTTGATGCCCGGCCGGACGCCGTGCAGATGGCGCGCCACCGCGTCATCAATGTCCACCACCCGTCCCTGCGACAGCACCAGCAGCGCGCCTTCATGCAATTCCCCAATACGCTCCCGATCGCCGCTGCCGATAATCCGCCCACGCGCGTCCATCACATTGATATTACTATCAATGATTTTCATGGTACGTGCGACGATCTCCTGTGCCAGTTTGTTATTCAGGTGGTATGACGCCATTTCAACCTCAAGGGATAGAGACAACCGCACCAGCATAACGCCGGGTATCGCGTCATACATTGTGCAAACGAACAAAAACCGGGGAATCACACAGAATCTGTGGAAGAACTCACAAAACAGGCGGGAAATGACATGACCGGGTGTCAGCGCGCCCGGCCATGCCCATAGACAAGTGATTGAATCAACAGCGTCAGGTTATTGAATCAACAGGTAGAGATCGCTGTTGCCGCGTCGGATGCTCAGCGCCAATACCGGTGGTTTACTGTCGATGATTTTGCGCAGTTCGCCAATATTTTCTACCGGCTGCTGGTTCACGCCGAGGATGACATCATCCGGTTTCAGGCCGATTTTCGCCGCCGCAGAATCCGGTTTCACCTTATCAACCTTGATACCTTTCTGACCGTTAACCTGGGTATTGCTCAACTCAGCCCCTTCGATCGCGGAATTCAGGTTACCAGACGCCACCTGCGATTGCGTGCTCTGTTGCAGGGTTACCTCCACCGTCACCGGTTTCCCTTCGCGAATCAGCCCCAGTGTCAGCTTGCTGCCCACCGGCAACGAACCGATTTGGGCGCGCAGCGCGGAGAAACTGCTGATGGGCTTGCCGTTCATCGACACAATAACATCACCGGCCTTGATACCGGCTCTGGCGGCGGCGGAATCCGGCTGCACCTGGCTGACGAAAGCCCCGCGCTGGGCATCCACTTTCATGGCTTTAGCGATATCGGAATTCAGCTCGGTGCCCAAAATCCCCAGTTCGCCGCGTTTGACCTCACCGTATTCGACAATCTGGCTGACCAGGTTTTTCACGATATTACTGGGAATAGCGAAACCGATGCCGATGTTGCCGCCGCCCGGCGCCAGGATCGCGGTATTCAGGCCAATCAGCTCGCCATTCAGGTTGACCAGCGCGCCGCCGGAGTTGCCGCGGTTGATGGCGGCGTCGGTCTGGATAAAGTCTTCATAGTTTTCAATGTTCAGCCCGCTGCGACCCAGCGCGGAGATAATCCCGGAGGTGGCGGTTTCCCCCAGACCATAAGGGTTGCCGATCGCCACCGCGTAATCCCCCACGCGCAGTTGATCGGAATCCGCCATCTTAATCTCGGTCAGGTTACGGAAATCCTTCAATTGGATCAGCGCCACATCCGAGCGCGGATCCTTGCCGATGACCTTGGCGTCGAACTTACGTCCGTCATTGAGACGCACCTGAATCTTGTCGGCGTTTTCCACTACGTGGTTGTTGGTCACCACATACCCTTTGGCCGCGTTGATCACGACCCCGGCCCCCAACGCCTGGAATGCCTGCTGCGGCGCAGCTTCCCCCTCGCCATCGCCCTCGTCATCGTCGCCTTCGCCCTGACACATCGGTGAAGACTGGAAAGGCGATCCTTCCTGACAGAAAGGCGAGTTTTCGCCGAAGAAAGGCTGCATTTGCGGCGGTACGCTGGCGCCACGACTGGCGGTGGTATGACCTTCAACCGAAATATTGACCACCGACGGCATCACCTTTTCCAGCATCGGCGCCAGGCTGGGCATCTGCGCGCCGGACGCAGACACCGACTCTGCGGCGGCGGCGGTGCCAGGCAACGTGCCCACGGCCATCGCCAGACTCAACGCCAACGCACTCAGCATCAATGATTTTCTTTTCATAGCGATATGTCTCACATTCAGTCAACGTGCGAACTCTGACGGCTGCGTTCAGCGATCAGGTGGAATGAAATCACTATGCGCAGCAGCGCACGTTCTGTGCAAGGTGGTGAAGAGTAAGGAAATATTGACCATATTTACAAAACATATTCCCTTCTCGACAACCGCATTCAATCCACCGCCATCAGCCGGCGGTATTCATCATAGGCGTATAAATCGGTCATACCGCTGATGTAATCGAGAATCAACCGGGCGCGGTAGTAATACTCCCACACCTCCTGTTCGGCGGCGGGTAATGCCGGTAAGGCACAAGTCGCCTCGCGGTAGGCGTGGCAATGCTTGCTGGAGAGTTTGTGGTACAACCGGGTTTCGATCGGATAACGCTTGTGGGTATCGTCATTCACCAACTGGCAAAAATCGTGGTACGGCATGTTCAGCAACGGGCTGTAGATCTCCAGCAGGCCGCTGATTATGCGATCGCCCTGCAGCTCCAGTTGTTCAACTTCATGGTGATTAAACACGAACTTTCTGGCGACATCTTTAAAGATCTTTAATAATCGCCCGTAGTCGTCCTTGTCTTCTTCCAGCAGCGAACGGTTGAAGCTACCGTCATAAATCGCCGGCAAGTGCTCAATAAAACGCCGCGTCACGTATCCCACCATGGTGTTGACGGTGTTCACGCGCAGTTTCATGAAAAACTGGTCACTCTCGCTGCGCCCTTGCATATGCTGCCGTTCGGTATACGCCCGTTCGATAGTGCGGCTGAAAACGTCCTTCTCCGCCCGCGTTCCCCAGGCATCCTCAAGCCGCTCGTACAGTTGCTGGTAAGTCACGATCTTCTTCTCCACCGCATCTTCCAGATCGGCGATGCAGTAGGAGATATCATCCGCCGCTTCCATGATGTAGGTCAGCGGATGACGGTGAAACTCGCCCATCTCCAGCTCGCTGCGCAATTGCCGGACAAACGTCTCTTCCGACAGGTAAAAGCCGGCTTTTTTCATCAGGTAGCTGTACTCGTGCGGAATGGGCTGCGCCCAGTAAGCCGGTTTGGTGTATTTCAAAATGCAGCCGACCTGGGCATAGGTCAGATTGAGTTTCAGCAGCGAATGCACCAATCGGATCGCCTGGGCATTACCTTCGAAATTGCTCAGATCATGGCGGATACGGCTGCGCAGCGCATTCAGTTCCGCCTCCCCCTCGTCATCCAGCCGCAGACAGGCCACCTGACAGGGATCCTCGCCGGCGCCCGGCGGTTTACCTTCCGGCGCCAGTCGCTGGCTAAACCAGTTATTGATCGCCGCCTCGCCGAAATGCCCGAACGGCGGGTTGCCGATATCATGCATCAGGCAGGCCATTTCGATCAGGCTTTCAAACGGCGTTTCCAGCGTTCCCAACCCCAGCGCGCCCAGTTGGCCGCTTTTGCGCAGTTGCCCGAGGATTTCCTTGGCGATATAGCGCCCGACCTGCTGCACCTCCATCGAGTGCGTCAGACGGGATCGCACGGCGGCGTTGCGCTCCAGCGGGAAGACCTGAGTTTTCTGCTGTAGCCGACGGATAGCGGCTGAATTGATGATACGCCCGCGGTCGCTTTCGAACTCCCTCTCAATGGCATAGGCATCCTTTTTGTCTTTCGGTTTACTGAAAGGCCGCTGAAAACTGATTTTCTTCGAAAAATCGATATCAGACATACTGATCTCCATGTAATGCCCTGATTAGGCGGAACCACGCGCCTGAACGTCGTACCGCGGGCGTTGATGCCGACAGGCGGGGCGCCGACTCAGTCATAGCACGTCCCCGGCGGGGGCACAATCGCTGCTCGGCCTAAGCCGTGATAGACTAGGGACTGTTGACAAACAGCCGAGTGTTTTTATAGACGGAGATATCTGTCTGAATCAGTGAATGATTTCGTGCGGAATAAACGGTGCCCTTTCTTTGCAACATCATCGCACGCACGACAAGGAGAGGCTCAAACGCCGCCTCTCCTTGACCACTGGCTGGTGGCTAAACTGTGGCGCTACGCGCTACCTTCGGCATTCGACTTCGCTGTTCGGGCCGCCCGTGACGCGCTCCATGCGCGGCGCGGGCTTTCGCGGCTTCCCTGCCGCTCACCCGGCGAAGTCGTCCACCTCAGCACAGTTTTTGACGCCAGAAAAAACCACTCACCTATAATTAAGGTGTTTGTCAGTAATCTGCCAGATGGCATATTTTTGTTATTTCGGACAAATCGGTGGGGAATCCTATGAAAGTTGGCATTATTGGCGCAATGGAACAAGAAGTGACGCTGTTGAGAGAACAGATCCAGAACCGCCAGACCTTCCAGCGCGCGGGCTGCGAGATCTACAGCGGCCAGTTGCACGGCGTGGAGATCGCGCTGCTGAAATCCGGCATCGGCAAAGTATCGGCCGCGCTGGGCACCACGCTGCTGCTGGAACACTGCCAGCCGGACGTAGTGATCAATACCGGTTCCGCCGGCGGTCTGGCGTCGTCGCTCAAGGTCGGCGATATCGTGGTGTCCGACGAGGTGCGCTACCACGACGCCGACGTTACCGCATTTGGCTATGAACCCGGCCAGATGGCGGGTTGCCCGGCCGCGTTTACCGTCGATGAAAAACTGATCGCGCTGGCGCAGGACGCCATCGGCCAGTTGCAGTTGAACGCAGTACGCGGGCTGGTGGTAAGCGGCGATGCCTTCATCAACGGCAAAGCGCCGCTGGCGCGTATTCGTCAGACCTTCCCGCAGGCCATCGCCGTGGAAATGGAAGCCACCGCTATCGGACACGTCTGCCATCAGTTTGGCGTGCCGTTTGTGGTCGTTCGCGCCATTTCTGACGTGGCGGATCAGGAGTCTCACCTCAGTTTCGACGAATTTCTGGTTACCGCCGCCCAGCAATCCACCCGGATGGTGGAAACCATGCTGCGGTCGCTGGCGCAGCAGCGCTAACTCGCGCATAGCCGGGGTGCTCAACCCCGGTTCTCCTGTCGTTGGTTGGAACTCGCCCATTGAAATCCGTTTATTTTCCTACCCTGTGGCTGCTGACGCTGTTATGGCTGCCGCTGTGCCGGGCCGAGCCGGTGGCGCAGCGCGTCGTCAGCCTGGCGCCGCATGTCACCGAAATGGCGTTCGCCGCCGGGCTGGGCGAACGGCTGGTGGGCGTCAGCGCCTGGTCTAACTATCCGCCTGAAGCCGAACGCATCGAGCAGGTCGCCACCTGGCAAGGCATCAATCTGGAACGCATTCTGGCGTTGAAACCGGATCTGGTGCTGGCCTGGCGAGAGGGAAATGCGCAGCGGCCAATGGACCAACTGGCGTCACTCGGCATCCATATCCTGTACCTCGACCCGGCTACGCTGGACGACATTCCGCGCCAGTTGGAGATGCTGGCGCAGTACAGCCCGCACCCGGAGCAGGCGCGGGAAGCGGCGCTGCGATTCCGCCAGCAGCAACAGGCGCTGACGCAGCAGTACGGGCACAGCACGCCGGTACCGGTGTTTCTGCAGTTCGGCAGTCAGCCGCTGTTTACCTCGTCGCGGGCGACGCTGCAAAGCCAGGTAGTCAGCCTATGCGGCGGCGACAACGTGTTCGCCGACAGCCCGGTGCCCTGGCCGCAGGTGAGCCGCGAGCAGGTCATCCGGCGTCAGCCGCGGGTGATCGTCATCGGCGGGCCGCCCGGCGCAGCGGAGCAGGTCAGGGCATTCTGGCAGCCGCAGTTGAACCCCGAGGTGATAGCGGTCAACGAAGATTGGTTTAGCCGCACCGGCCCGCGGCTGATGCTAGCCGCAGAGCAACTGTGTCGGCAATTGGCCGCGTGGCGGCGCTGACGCGCTGTCAACAACACATAAAAAAACCCGTGCGCCGGTCAGGCCACGGGTTTTTCTTAACGCAGAATGCCGTCAGATGCTGAAAGACGAACCGCAGCCGCAGGTGGTTTTCGCGTTCGGGTTGGTCACCACAAAACGGGAGCCTTCCAGCCCTTCGCTGTAATCCACCGAACCGCCGATCAGGTATTGCAGACTCATCGGATCGACCACCAGGGATACCCCTTGTTTTTCAATGGTCATATCACCGTCGTTAACCTGATCGTCAAAGGTAAAACCGTACTGGAAGCCGCTACAGCCGCCGCCAGTGATGTAAACCCGAAGTTTCAGTTCCGGATTATCTTCATCAGCAATCAGGAGTTTCACCTTGTTAGCCGCCGCATCCGTAAACTGCAGGGGCAGTGCTATATCATCGCTCATTTTTTTACTCCCAATCCAATATCGGGCGGTATTCAACAGCCCTCGTTATCGTTTTATTATCCAACAGCCCCCGGCAACGTTCAAGATTTGATGCCGTCTATCGGCACGGCGGCGGATGACGTCTGCTGCGCCTGACGCGCCAGCGTGCGCGCCAGAATACAGGAATAGAGCGGCTTGCCGCCGAGGAACTGCGCCACCAGCGTAGCGCCGAGGCAGGTGATGATCATCGGCAAAATCAATTGGTAGTTATCGGTCATCTCCAGCACCAGTACAATGCCGGTCAACGGCGCGCGGACCGACGCGGCGAACAACGCGCCCATCCCCGCCACGGCAAACGTGCCGGCGCCCAATTCCCAGGCAGGAAACAGATGCGCGCACACCATGCCGAACGCCGCGCCCAGCAACGTACCCAGCGACAGCATCGGCGCAAAAATGCCCCCCGGCGCGCCGGAGCAGAAGCAAAGTAACGTCATGCCGACCCGAGCCAGAAAAATCGTCAGCAGCATCCCCACGCCATAATGCTCCGCCGCCGCCACCGGAATCAGCGAAAAACCGCCGCCGGTCGCGTCGCTGAACGCCGGCGTCAACAGGCCGGACACCCCGCCGGCCACCAGCCCGACCAGCAAAAAACGCGGCATGGAATGGCCGTGAAAACGCAGGAAACGCGCCTGCGCCCCCAACACCAGCGCATTGAACAATACCCCTACCGCGCCGAACAAAATGCCAAGCAGCAAATACAGCCACAGCGTGCCGACCGGCGCGGACGGCAACTGCCCCACATCGATGACCGCCTGCTCCCCCTCCAGCCATCGGTAAACCACACTGGCCATGATGACGCCGATAAACACCGCTTTGATGGAAATCAGGTTGTAGCGAAACTGTGGGCGCATCTCTTCAATGATGAACAGAATTCCCGCCAGCGGCGCGTTGAACGCCGCCGTCAACCCGGCGGCGGCGCCGGTCGCCAGCAGCGAATGGCGCACTTCCGGTTTGCGTACCGGGAACAGATCCGCCACCATGCCGCCGACGTTTCCGCCCAGCTGCACCGTCGGACCTTCCCGCCCCAGCACCATGCCCGCGCCCAGCGTCCCCATGCCGCCAAAAAATTTCACCGGCAGCACCCGCCACCAGCGCACCGGACGCAAATCCTCCAGCGCGCCTTCGATTTCAGGAATACCGGAACCACCGGCTTCCGGCGCGAACCGTCGCACCAGCCAGTAACCGACCATCGCCAACCCGGCCGATATCAGGATACTCAACGGCCACACCCAGCCGCTTCCCGACTGAGACGACAACAACGCCAGCCGCCAGTGCTGCACCGCATTCGCTGCCTGACTGAACCCCACGCCGATCAAGCCGACCAGCGTACCGGTCAACGCGGCCATCACCAATATGTAGGCCGGTGTTTTGTCACGGCGGACAAGTTGTCGGATAGCGGCGCTGCGTACCGCAGCCGGTAGAGAAAAGGAAGAAGGCATGACAACAATATCAGGGTTAACATAACGGACAAGGCGACTATTCTAGTCCCATCGCCGCTGACTTGCCCAGCTTCAATCCCGGCTGCCACAGCCTAAAATGTGTCTGACGATTTCATAACGCGGATCAGATGATTAGAATGGACGCCACTCGCTATGCAAATCCAATCAGGAAGCCGTAATGAATAAATCTGAAAGTCTGTATGCCGCCGCCCGCCAACTGATTCCCGGAGGGGTCAACTCGCCGGTGCGCGCGTTTAACGGCGTAGGCGGCGTGCCGCTGTTCATCGAACGGGCGGAAGGTGCCAGACTCTATGACGCGGACGGCAAATCTTATATCGATTACGTAGGCTCCTGGGGGCCGATGATTCTCGGCCACAACCATCCCGCCATTCGTCAGGCGGTGATCGACGCCGCAGAGCGCGGTCTGAGCTTCGGCGCCCCCACCGAGATGGAAGTGAAGATGGCGCAGTTGGTTACCTCGCTGGTGCCGGGCATGGAGATGGTGCGTATGGTTAACTCCGGCACCGAAGCCACCATGAGCGCCATCCGTCTGGCGCGCGGCTTCACCGGCCGCGACAAAATCATCAAATTCGAAGGCTGCTATCACGGCCACGCCGACTGTCTGCTGGTGAAAGCGGGTTCCGGCGCGCTGACGCTGGGGCAACCCAATTCTCCCGGCGTGCCGGCCGATTTCGCCCGCCATACCCTGACCTGCACCTACAATGATCTGACTTCGGTACGCGCCGCATTCGAACAGTATCCGCAAGACATCGCCGCGATTATCGTCGAACCGGTAGCGGGCAACATGAACTGCATTCCGCCGCAGCCGGCGTTCCTGCCGGGGCTGCGCGCGCTGTGCGACGAATTCGGCGCGTTGCTGATCATCGATGAAGTGATGACCGGCTTTCGCGTGGCGCTGGGCGGCGCGCAGGCGCACTACGGCGTGCGCCCCGACCTCACCTGCCTCGGCAAGATTATCGGCGGCGGGATGCCGGTGGGCGCGTTTGGCGGCCGCCGCGACGTGATGGAAGCGCTGGCGCCGACCGGTCCGGTGTATCAGGCGGGAACGCTGTCCGGCAACCCGATTGCCATGGCCGCCGGTTTCGCCTGCCTGAGCGAAGTCGCCAAGCCCGGCGTCCACCAGAAATTGGCCGAGCTGACCACCCAACTGGCGGAAGGCCTGCTGGCGGCGGCGAAAACCCAGCAGATCCCGCTGGTGGTGAACCATGTCGGCGCGATGTTCGGGATTTTCTTTACCGATGCCGATCGGGTGACCTGCTATCAGGATGTGCTGAAGTGTGATGTGGAACGGTTCAAACGTTTCTTCCATATGATGCTGGAGGAAGGCGTCTATCTGGCGCCGTCGGCGTTCGAGGCGGGTTTCATGTCGCTGGCGCACAGCCAGCAAGATATTGAACATACCGTTGACGCCGCCCGCCGCTGCTTCGCCAAACTGTAAGCCAGCCCTGTGCCGGTGGGGCGCTGTCCCACCGGATATTCCTTCCCGCGTTACCTCGCCTGACGGCGCAGCAGCCAGATAAAATACGGCGCGCCGATGAAGGTCGCCAGCAAACCGGCAGGAATCTGGTTTGGAAACAGCAGCATCCGACCGAACCAATCCGCCAGTACCATCAAACCACCGCCGACCAGCGCCGAGCAGGCCAACTGCGGGATCACGCGATTAAACCCCAGCATACGCGCCATGTGCGGTGCCATCAGCCCGACAAAGCTCATCGGCCCCACCGTCATGGTCGCCACCGCCGTCAATACCGCGGCCAGCAGCAGAATCAGCAGCCGGACCGGCGTCACCGGCACGCCCAGCGATCGGGTCGTGGTCACGCCCAACGGCAGCATGCGCAGCCAACGCTGGCACAGCGGCACCACCAATAACGCCAGCAGCGCCACCGCTACAGAGGTGAACGCCTGCGTAGCGGTCACCTGATAAGTCGAGCCGGACAACCAGGTCAGCAGGCGCCCGCCGCGCGGATCGCCGCTGGCCAGCAACAAGCTGATCAAGGTGGTAAACGCAGTGCCCAGCGCAATCCCCACCAGCAGCATACGTTGCGTCGAAAAACCGCCGCGCCCGGCCACCACCATGATCAACAACAGCGTGATCGCCGCCCCTAACGTACCGGCCGGCAGCATCCACGCCATCGCGTCGCCGGAAACCAGAAACAGCAGCGCCACCACGCCAAACGCCGCGCCGGCGCTGATCCCCAACACTTCCGGGCTGCCCATCGGGTTGCCGGTCAGACGCTGAATCAGGCTGCCGGCCACGGCCAGCATGACCCCGGCGCTCAGCGCCGCCGTCACGCGCGGCCAGCGCCAGGGCGACAGCGCCGCCAAATCCTGACCGCTCGCCCAGTACCAGCCGGCAGGCTCACGCCCCAGGCACAGCGCGACCGTCGTCGTCGCCAGCAGCAGTATGAAACCGGCCAGCCACCATCCGCCCCAGTTGGCACGTTCGGTTAACGCCTTCTGCCCTTCCTGCAATACCGGCGGCGCGGTGGAGCGTAGGCGCGGCAACAACCACAGCAATAATGGCGCGCCAACCAGCGCAGTGGCGGCGCCGGTCGGCACCTCGCGCCAGACGCCCGCCAGCCACAGCAGTAGCTGATCGGTCAGCGTCAGCAGCAATGCGCCCAGCAACGGCGACAGCCACAGCCGCTGTCCCAGCCGGCGCGCGCCCAGCATTTTCGCCATCAACGGCGCAAACAGACCGATAAACCCGATGATACCGGCGGCGTTGACCCACTGTGCGCTGAGAAAAATCGCCAGCAGCAACGTGCCAATGCGGGCCGTCGATAGCCCCAGACCCAGATTGCGGGCGACGCCGTCATCCAGCCCCAGCAACATCAGCGGGCGCGCCAGCAATGCCGTCAACACGACGCCAATAATCAGTACCGGCAGCACCCACACGACACTGCGCCAGTCTTGCTGGTTAAGCGAACCGCTGCTCCACAAAAACAGGTTGGTCAATTGCTCGTAGTGAAACAGCGCCAGCAACTGACTGACGGCGCTGCAATACAAACTCAGCACCAGCCCGGCCAGAATCAGCGTGACCGGCGACAGACGCTTGCCCCAGGCCACGCCAAACACCAGCGCACCGACCAGCAACGCACCCGCCATCGCCGCCAGTTGCGACGTCAGCCAGCCGCCGGGCAACGCCCACAGCGTCGCTACCGTCAGGCCCAGTTGCGCGCCGCTCGCCACCCCGAGCGTTGACGGCTCCGCCAGCGGATTACGCAGCACCTGCTGGAACAGCACGCCCACCAGCCCCAGCCCGGCGCCGATCAGCAACGCCAGCGTCAGGCGCGGCAGCAGGCTGTAATGGAACAGCAACTGACGCAGGTCGGCAACGTCGGGCGACAGCGCGCCCTGCCACCACAACGCCAGCGGCAACTGTTGTTGCAGGTTATAAAACGCCATCAGCACGACCAGCAGCGACAGCGCCGCCACTACCCCGCCCGTCAGCAAACCGGATCTTGACGTACGCTGTGTTGGCATCGTCACGGCGCTCTCCGCGGTCATGTTATCCGCTCCATCGCCGTGTCCAGCAACCGGCAGAAACGCATCGCCGACAGGGTCGCGCCATACAGCCAGACGGTTTCGGAACGCTGCCAGCGCCGGTCACGAACAAACGGCAACGACTGCCAGACAGGATTAGCGCTGACCCGCGACATCAACCCCTCGTTACCGTGCTCGAAACAAATGGCATTGGCATGGCCGACGGACGCCAGTTGTTCCATGCCAACCACCGTACTGCCCCAGAAGTTGGTACTGCCCTGCCAGGCATTTTCGATGCCAAGCTGATCCAGCACGTCCTGAAACAGGCTGTTTTTTCCCACCACCAGCACATGACGCTCATCCAGCACCGAAAACAGCAACAGCGGACGCCGGGTATAGGGCCGCAATCTGACGCGGGCTTCCGCCATAAACTGATCGAATGCCGCCAGATGGCGTTCAGCGGCGGCGTTCATCTCCAGGCGTTCCGCCAGCGTCGCCAGCGACTGTCTGGCGACCTGCAACGGCTTGCCGCTGCCGTCGCTAAACGCGAAGCCCAGCGACGGCGCGATGCGTTCCAGCTGTTCCGCCGCCGGGCCATAGCCCGTCGAATAAAGCAACAGCGAGGGATTGAGCCGCGCCAGCAGTTCGAGGTTGGGTTCGGTGCGCAGGCCGACGTCCACCACGCTGGTCGGCAACGCCGGCGCTTGCACCCACAATCGGTAGTTGTGGATATCCGCCACGCCCATTGGCGTGACGCCCAGCGCCATCAATAACTCTACCGGCAGCCATTCCAGCGCCACGACGCGCTGGCTATCCACCGCGGCCGCGCGGGTAGCAAAAGGAGAAAACCACGGGGCAACCAGCATCGCCGCCAGCAGGCGGCGCCGGAGCGCATCCGGCTCGTTTGGGTTACCCATCATCTTGTTCAGCATACGGCACTCATTCAACACACAAAACTGACCGGCGTCCCTTCGACCGGATGAGGCAGCACCCCCATAGGGATACCGTAAATAGCCTGCAGTACCTCCGCCTGCATCAGCGCCTGCGGCGTTCCCTGCGCGACGATCCGCCCCTGACGCAGCGCCACCAACGCGTCGCAGTAACGCGCCGCCATGTTGATGTCGTGCAGCACGGCAATCACCGTGAGACCGCGCTGCTGGCTCATGCGGCGGATCAGCGACAGCACCTCCACCTGATGAGCGATATCCAGCGCCGACGTCGGTTCGTCCAGCAACAAACAGCGGCTGTCCTGCGCCACGGTCATCGCCAGCCAGGCGCGTTGCCGCTCGCCACCGGACAGGCTGTCCACCAGCCGGTGGGCAAAGGCCGACAGCCCCACCAGTTCAATGGCGTCATCCACTTTTTGCTGGTCGTCCGGTCCAAAACGCCCCAGCGCGCCGTGCCACGGGTAGCGGCCGACCGCCACCAGTTCGCGTACCGTCATGCCGTCGGCGGCGGGCAATTGCTGCGGCAGGTAGGCGACTTGGCGGGCGAACGCCTTGCCGCCCCACGCCGACAGCGGTTTTTCCGCCAGTAGCGCCGAGCCGCCGGAAGGCGCCTGATGGCGACCCAGCATTTTCAACAGGGTGGATTTGCCGGACCCGTTATGACCGAGCAAGCCGCAGACTTTTCCCGCCGGAAAAGTCAGTGTTAGCGGATGCAGCAGTACCCGATCAGCCACGGAAAAGCTGACCTCATTCAGCCGGAAGGTGATCTCCGGCGGCATCATAGCGTTTTGCATCATGAGTTCGTGCGTTGAAGGTATTCGGTTCGCCCGCCAGTTATCACGGTGGGCGAATATGAAAACGATAATGATTCTTATAAAGATTGAATGATAGGCGTAAGCCGAGGCTATCCGCAACCAATTTAGCCGCCAGCGGATGAAATACGGGCGCAGAAAAAATAGCGCGGGGGAAAAAGCACGCCCGGCGAACCGGGCGTGAGTATGACATTGAAATGTCGGTAGGCGCTTACTGCCCGAACATCTGCTTGATCCAGTCGGGAACGCTGCCGCCTTCCTGCTGATTTTGTTGTGGCTGACCGTTCGGCGCATTGGCCGGCTGTTGCACCGCTTGCTGGCTGGCTTGACACAACGCCTGCGGGTTATCGGTCCACACCGGCAATGCCCGGCCGGCGCTGCCGTTACAGATAAAGTTGCCGCTGCTGTCCACCGACATGGTGGTAATGCCTTCCGGCGGCGTCAGCATCAGCGGCAACGGCGTCTGGTTTTCCAGATAGCGGCGATAGATGGTCAGCGCACCGTTGGCGCCGGTCAGTTTCGCCGGGCCATTGTTGTCGCGGCCAACCCAGGTGATCACCACTTCCTTGCCGTCGACGCCGGCAAACCAGCTGTCGCGCAGGTCGTTGGTGGTACCGGTTTTCCCCGCCAGGTGGTAATTGCCGAATTTCACCATCAGCGAGCGCGAGGTGCCGCGCTCCACCACCTGTTGCATACCGTACAGCGTCAGATAGGCGGCCTGTGACGGCACGGCCCGTTCGGCCTGCGGGAAGCTCTGATACAGCACCTTACCGTCTTCGGCGATCACCGAACGCAGCGCAGACAGCGACGCGCGATTACCGCCGCTGGCGATAGTCTGGTATTCCTGCGCCACTTCCATCGGCGTCAGGCTGATGGCACCGAGCAGCATCGCCGGCACCGCCTGAATCTGGTTCTGCGGGATCCCCAGCTTCTGCAACGTATCGCTGACCTGATCCAGCCCCACCGCCATCCCCAGATTAACCGTCGGCACGTTGAGCGAATTCGCCAACGCGTCCACCAGCATCACCCGGCCACGGAACTCACGATCGTAGTTTTTCGGCTCCCAAACGGTACCGTTCGGCTGTTTGAGCGAAATCGGCTCATCCGCCAGAATGGTATTGAGGCGGTAGCGATCCGGCATGCTGAGCGCCGTCAGATACGTCGGCGGTTTCGCCAGCGAACCGACCGAACGGCGCGCCTGCATGGCGCGGTTGAAACCGGCGAACTGCGCGTCGGAACCGCCCACCATCGCCCGAATCTCGCCGCTAAAGCGATCGGCAATCACCATCGCCGATTCCAGATCCTTGACACCGCGCGCCGCGCGCAGCGCCGGAATACCGTCTTCCACCGCTTTTTCCGCCGCATCCTGCGATACCGGATCCAACGTGGTGAAGATTTTTACCCCGGACAGATCGTTGGCCTTGTCGCCCAGCCGCTGCTGCAACTCCTGGCGCACCATCTGCATGAAGGCCGGCTGCGGGCTGATCACCCCGCCTTTCGGCTGAACCCCCAGCGGGCGGGCGCTCAGCATGTTGTAAAGGTCTTCGTCGATGACCTGCTGGTTCTGCAGCAGTTTCAACACCAGGTTACGGCGTTCCAGCGTCACCTGCGGGTTGCGCCACGGGTTATAGAGCGACGCCCCTTTCACCATCCCCACCAGCATCGCCTGCTGGTCGAGGCTCAATTCGTTGACCGGCCGACCGAAATAGTAAAGGCTGGCGAGCGGAAAACCGCGGATCTGATCGTTGCCGCTCTGGCCGAGGTACACCTCGTTCAGATACAGCTCCAAAATGCGATCCTTGCTGTAGCGGTAATCCATGATCAACGCCATGTAGGCTTCGTTGGCTTTACGCCACAGCGAGCGCTCGTTGGTCAGGAACAGGTTTTTCACCAGCTGCTGGGTCAGCGTACTGCCGCCCTGCACCGCCCGGCCCGCCGTCAGGTTGGCCAGCATCGCGCGACCGATGGAGTAGAAACTGATGCCGTCATGCTCGTAGAAATGACGGTCTTCGGTGGCGATCAGCGTTTGCACCAGCAGGTCGGGGAAACCGGAACGCTGCACAAACAGCCGCTGCTCGCCGTTCGGCGACTGCAACATGGTGATCAGTTTCGGATCGAGCCGAAAGAAACCGAAATTGCGCTGATTGTCCATGTTCTGGATCTGCGACAACCGGTCGTTGCTGAAGATCATTTTGGCGTGGATTTGGCCTTCTTTGCCGTCCGGAAAGTCGAAAGGACGACGCAGAATTTCAATGCCGTTAGCCTGTACCGTGAATTCGCCCGGCCGGGTAATACGGCTGACTTCGCGGTATTGCATGCCTTCCAGCAGATTGGTCATCTCTTTCTTGCTGTAGGCCATGCCCGGCTCAAGGTTGACCATACGGCCATACACCGCCGCCGGCAGTTGCCACACTTTGCCGTCGATACGACTGCGAATTTCTCCGTCGAGGTAAACGCCATAAATCGACATCACCACCACAAAAATCAGGAATAGCCGGATCAGCAACCCCAGCCAGCGGCGTTTCTTCCGCGGCCGCTTGCTCATGACTTCTTCCTCGTCGTCCTCATCGTCGTCATAGTCTTCTTCGTACTCTTCTTCATAATCGTCGTCGTAGTCATCATCCCTGCGGCGACGCGTCGCTTGCTTGCGAGGGGGAGTGTGTCGTGACGCACTACGTTTGCGCCCGATAGGTTCGCGGTCATCCCGAGACATTACAGTGACATCTCCATCAGGTTACTGACGGCCGTCGGATTACCCACCGTGGCCGTCTACTCTGTGTCTCCCACGCTGCACAAGGAAGGGGGAAACATCTGAAATTAGGTATTCTGGTATTTTCTGGTGCGCCGGGTCGGCGCCGTATTCGCCGGATCATCCGGCCAGACGTGCTTGGGATAGCGACCTTTCATTTCTTTCTGCACTTCCCGGTAGGCGCCGTTCCAGAACGCCGCCAGATCGCGGGTGATCTGCAACGGTCGCATCGCCGGAGAGAGCAGTTCCAGCACCAGCGCCACTCGTCCTTCCGCCAGCAGCGGGCTGCTGTGTTCGCCGAACATCTCCTGCAGCCGCACCGCCAGCACCGGCGGCTGATCGGCATCATACCGGATCGGCAAGCGGCTGCCGCCGGGCACAGTGTAATGGCTGGGCAGCGCGCTATCCAGTCGCTGGCGTTGCGACCAGTCGAGCAAACGCCACAGCGCGTCGCTCAGGTTGATCTGATTGAGCGTACGGCGATCCCGCACACCGTTCAGCGACGGCAGCAGCCATAGCTCCAGCGACGCCAGCAGGGCATCGTCATCCACCGCCGGCCACGCGACCTCCGGCAACCACTGCCGGGCGCACAGCAACCGCTGGCGCAGTTGCAACGCCGGTTCGTCCCAGTTCAACACCGACAGCCCTTGCTCACGCAACCAGTTAAGCATCGCCTGCTGCAACACCTCGTCCGACGGCTTGGCTAATGGCCGGGACGATAACGTCAGGCTGCCGATCTGCGTTCGCAGGCTGGCGCGCAGGGTACCTTTTTCTTCGTCCCAGTGCATCAGATTCTGTTCTGTCACCAGTTCCGGCCGCTGCCGCGCCAGTTGATCGATATCCACCGGCAGCGCCAGTAAAATACGGGCGTCGGCGCTGTTCGGGCTTTGCATCAGAACCGGGGCCAGCAACCATTCCGATGCCGCCAGCGCGTCTTCCGGCGGCAGACTGGCTCCGGAGCCGTTCGCCAGTTGATAGCGCCCATCCTGACCGCGCCGCCGGGCGATACGATCCGCGAATCCCGCCGACAACAACCATGCAGCCAGGCTTTCATTTACCTTGCCCGCATTCACTTTACCTGCATCCACCTTGCCTGACGTCTTGCCGACACGGCGCGCCAACTGTTGCGCCCGGCGCTGCCAGTGATTGGCGGGACGATGCAGCGCGTCGGACAGATTCGGCGACCCGGCGCGCGGCGGTTCTTCGATGATCGCCGCCAGCAACGCCGCCGTCGCCAGCGCATCCGGATCCTGCCCGGCGGCATGCAGCATCGCCGCCAGCCGCGGATCGCTGCCCAGCTCTGCCATCTTACGCCCGTCCGCCGTCAGCCGTTGCTGCGCATCGCACGTACCCAGTTGCGTCAGCAGGCGGTCCGCCGCCAGCAACGCGGGCTGCGGCGGGGTATCCAGCCAACAGAGCTGCGCAACGTCGCCGCAGCCCCATTGCAACAGATCCAGCCGCAGCCCAGACAGATCGCTGTGCAGGATTTCCGGCTCGCTTTGCGCCACGGCGCGTTCCGCCTGCTCACGGGCGAACAGATGCCAGCACAAGCCCGGCTCCAGACGCCCGGCGCGTCCGGCGCGCTGCACCATCGATGCCTGGCTGATACGCTGCGTCGCCAGGCGAGTCAGCCCGGTTTTGACATCAAACAGCGCCACCCGTTCCAGGCCGCCGTCCACCACCACTCGGATGCCTTCGATGGTCAGACTGGTTTCGGCGATGTTGGTCGCCAGCACCACTTTGCGCCGCCCGACGGCAGCCGGGAGAATCGCTTTCTGTTGCTCCGCCAGCGTCAGCGCGCCGTACAGCGGGCAGATATCCACCGCCGTCGGCACCGCGTTTTCCAACAGCGTCTGCAAGCGTTTGATTTCCGCCACGCCCGGCAAAAATACCAGCAACGAGCCGGTTTCCTCCTGCAACAAGCGATAAATAAGCCGGGCCGCCGCCTCCTCCAGCCGCTCCTGCGAGCCAACCGTCTGGTAATGCCGGTCCACCGGCCAGGAGCGCCCTTGCGACGACACGCTGAGCGATTGCGGTAATAAAGAAGAGAGCCGGGAATTGTCCAGCGTGGCGGACATGATCAGCAACTTCAGGTCATCGCGCAGCCCTTGCTGGACATCCAGCAGCAGCGCCAGTGCCAGATCGGCCTGCAGACTGCGCTCGTGAAACTCGTCCAGTATCACCAGCGAGACGCCGTCCAGCGCCGGATCGTGTTGCAGCATCCGGGTCAAAATGCCTTCCGTCACCACTTCCAGCCGGGTCTGGCTGCTGACCCGGCTTTCCGAACGCATGCGGTAACCGACGGTCTGCCCCGGCGTTTCCCCCAGCCACTCCGCCAGCCGGAAAGCCACGCTTTTGGCCGCCAGCCGACGCGGCTCCAGCATAATAATGCGGCCGGAAAAGCCGCTCCGCTGCAACAGTTGCAACGGCAACCAGGTGGACTTTCCGGCACCGGTCGGGGCATGCAGCAACACCTGCGGCGCGGTATGCAACGCCTGGATGACGTCATCCAGTACGGCGCTGACGGGGGGTAGACTCACACAACTCTCCGTAATCATGGCTGTATCCGGCGGCACAACCCTGGCCGGACGCTATATAAAGGCAGTATCTCAGTGAATAAAAAACGGCGCGTCGGCCGGCGTCTGCACATGGCAAATGGCGGAACGCAACCTTAACTTTCTCCGGCGGGCATTGTAGCATCGGAACCCCGCAGAACGGAGAGATTGCCATGACCCCGACCCGTCGCCTGTTTTTTGCCCTGTCGTTGCCAGACGCTATCGGTCAGCAGATCGTACACTGGCGCGCCGCGCAATTCGCTCCCGAAGCCGGTCGCCCGGTAGCGGCAGCCAATCTGCACCTGACACTGGCCTTCCTCGGCGAGGTCAGCGACGCCAAAATGCAAGTTTTGCAGACGCTGGCCGGGCGTATCCGTCAGCCGGCGTTTACCCTTAACCTCAACGACGCCGGCCACTGGCCCCGCCCAGGCGTGGTGTGGCTCGGTTGCCGTCAGGCGCCGCGCGGATTGCTGCAACTGGCGGAGATGTTACGCTCGCAGGCGGCGCGCAACGGTTGCTATCAACCCCCTCAGCCGTTTTATCCGCACATCACGCTGCTGCGCGGCGCCACCCGTCCGGTGCCGGTGCCGGCCGCCACATTCGGCTGGACGGTGCAGGTCGAGCAGTTTTTTCTGTACGAATCGCGCGCCGAAGCGGGTCGAACCCATTATCACCCCGTCGCCCACTGGCCGTTGCTGACTTCCTGAGAGACATCATTCATGCAATTTTCCCCACGCCTGCAACCCGCTACGCTGCTCAAACGTTACAAACGATTTCTGGCGGATGTGGTGACCCCAGACGGAAAAAACCTGACGCTACACTGCCCTAATACCGGCGCCATGACCGGCTGCGGCACGCCGGGCGATACCGTCTGGTACTCCACCTCGGATAACCCGAAACGCAAGTACCCTCATACCTGGGAACTGACGCAGACCGCGCAAGGGCACTGGATTGGCGTGAATACCCTGCGCGCTAATCAGTTGGTGCTTGAGGCGCTGCAAGCAGGCCGACTGGCCGATTTTACAGGTTACACCACTATCCGCGCCGAAGTGCGCTATGGTTCGGAAAACAGCAGGATAGACGTGTTATTGCAGGCGGAGGACCGGGCGGACTGCTATATTGAAGTTAAATCAGTCACATTATTGCAACACGGATGTGGTTACTTTCCCGATGCGGTCACGCTCAGAGGGCAAAAGCATCTGCGGGAACTGCAACAGGTGGCGGCGCAGGGTGGTCGTGCCGTATTGTGTTTCGCCGCGCTGCACTCCGGCATCGACCGGATTTCGCCGGCGCAACACATTGACCGACATTACGCCGAATTATTACAACTATCCCGGCAGCAGGGGGTTGAAATTCTGTGCTACGGTGCCCATATCACCCCGGATGGCATGACGCTGGGGGAGTTGTTACCGTTCAATAACGTGACGACAGCGAGCTAATTCTGCCACGCGTTATGTATTATCTGATGGGATTATGCCGTTTCTCACACTTTGTCAGGCCGGTGTCGGGAATCATTGCCAACCTAACCTCCATCTGTTATTTATAGCGGCCTGTTTTTCCCCCCTGGGGGAGTCGATACTGCGTGTCGTGTTTATGTAGGAGAAGCAACATGCAAGAAGGGCAAAACCGTAAGACATCCTCTCTGAGCATTCTCGCGATTGCCGGAGTGGAGCCATACCAGGAGAAGCCGGGCGAAGAATACATGAACGACGCTCAGCTGGCTCATTTCAGGCGTATTCTTGAAGCATGGCGCAATCAACTCAGGGACGAAGTCGATCGAACCGTATCGCACATGCAGGATGAAGCCGCTAACTTCCCGGACCCGGTAGACCGTGCCGCGCAGGAAGAAGAGTTTAGCCTTGAACTGCGCAACCGCGATCGCGAACGTAAGCTGATCAAGAAGATTGCCAAAACACTGCAGAAAATCGAAGACGAGGACTTTGGCTATTGCGAGTCCTGCGGCGTGGAAATCGGTATCCGTCGTCTGGAAGCCCGTCCCACCGCCGATCTGTGCATCGACTGCAAAACGCTGGCCGAAATCCGCGAAAAGCAGATGGCCGGATGATATCCGCCCGGCGGGAAAGCCTACCGCCCTACCGCCGGGTTTTCGCTTCTTATGACCAGCCAGTATCACTCTTAACCGGCATGATGTCGCCGTATGTCTGAATTACGCCCTTACGTCGGACGCTTCGCGCCTTCTCCATCCGGCGATCTCCATTTTGGTTCCCTGATTGCCGCACTGGGCAGCTACCTGCAGGCCCGCGCCTGCCGCGGACGCTGGCTGGTGCGTATCGAGGATATCGACCCGCCGCGCGAAGTCCCCGGCGCCGCCACACGCATTCTTAGCCAACTGGAACAGTATGGCCTGCTCTGGGACGGAGACGTGGCGTACCAGTCTCGTCGCCACGACCTTTACCGCGCGGTGCTGGCCGACCTGCAGCGTCAGGGGAAATGTTACTACTGCACCTGCACCCGGCAACGCATCCAGCAGATTGGCGGCCACTATGACGGTCACTGCCGCGATCTCAGCCTGCCGCCAAATCAGGCGGCGCTGCGTCTGCGCCAGAGCCAGCCGGTTATCCACTTTCACGATCGCTTGCGCGGGCAGATTGACGCCGACCCGACGCTGGCGCGAGAAGACTTTATTATCCATCGCCGCGATGGCCTGTTTGCCTACAATCTGGCGGTGGTGGTGGACGACCACGATCAGGGCGTTACCGAAATTGTACGCGGCGCGGACCTGATCGAACCGACGGTGCGCCAGTTATCGCTGTACCACCAGCTGGATTATCCGGCGCCGGCCTACGTGCATCTGCCGCTGGCGCTCAATTCCGACGGCAACAAACTCTCCAAGCAGAACCACGCGCCGGCGCTGCCGGACGGCGACCCGCGGGCAGTGCTGGCACAGGCGCTGGCCTTTTTGCGCCAGCCATTGCCAGCGCACTGGCAAGACCTCGATCGCGACGCATTGCTCGCATGGGCCGTCGCGCACTGGTCACTGGTTACGGTTCCCGTCGAAGCCGCCCGTACATCGCCGGAAATAACATCAGCATTCTCAAAGGGCTGAGGGTGAGCTATGATTAGCCGCTATTTTTTGTTGTGCCGTTAATTTTCCAATGATTATCGAGGTGTATTATCTTTACCCGGGTAGCTAATTTTTGCCGCAAGGTACTGAATCGTGAGAATGAGCCCGCCAGAGCGGACAATCCGCCGCAGGCGATGACGGTCGTTCCCCGTGACCAGCATGCCATTTCACGCAGCGACATTAGTGAGAATGCGCTGAAAGTACTGTATCGCCTGAGCAAAGCGGGCTATGAGGCTTATCTGGTAGGCGGCGGCGTCCGCGACCTGCTGTTGGGCAAAAAACCCAAAGACTTCGATATCACCACCAACGCTACCCCGGAACAGGTCCGCAAGTTGTTCCGCAACTGCCGACTGGTGGGCCGCCGTTTTCGTCTGGCGCATGTGATGTTCGGCCCGGAAGTCATTGAGGTCGCCACATTCCGCGGCCACCACGAACAGCATCAGGAACAGGAAACGAAAAATGCCGCCCAGCAAGGCCACAACGGTATGCTGCTGCGCGACAACATTTTCGGCACTATCGAGGAAGACGCCCAGCGGCGCGACTTCTCCATCAACAGCCTCTATTACAGCATCGCCGACTTCACCGTTCGTGACTATACCAACGGCCTGAACGACCTGCGTCAGGGGTTGATTCGTCTGATTGGCGAACCGGAAACCCGCTACCGCGAAGACCCGGTGCGCATGCTGCGCGCCGTGCGGTTCGCCGCCAAACTCGGTATGCGCATCAGCCCGGAAACCGCCGAGCCGATTCCCCGCCTGGCCTCGCTGCTGCACGACATCCCGCCGGCGCGGCTGTTTGAAGAATCGCTGAAACTGCTGCAGGCGGGTTACGGCTATCCGACCTATCAGTTGCTGTGCGAATACCAGCTGTTTCAGCCGCTGTTTCCGCTGATCAGCCGCTACTTCACCGCTAACGGCGAAAGCACGATGGAACGAATGATCGTGCAGGTGCTGAAAAACACCGATCAACGCATCCAGAACGACATGCGTGTTAATCCGGCGTTTCTGTTCTCCGCCATGCTGTGGTACCCGCTGGTGGAACATGCCCAGAAGCTGACGCAGGAGAGCGGGCTGGCTTACTTCGAGGCGTTTGCCTTAGCCATGAACGACGTGCTGGACGAACAGTGTCGCTCGCTGGCGATCCCCAAACGCATTACCTCGCTGATCCGCGATATCTGGCAATTGCAGTTGCGCCTGTCTCGCCGTCAGGGCAAACGCGCCTTTAAACTGATGGAACACCCGAAATTCCGCGCCTCTTACGACCTGCTCTGCCTGCGTGCGGAAATCGAAAACCATCAGGAGCTACAGCGCCTGGCGCAGTGGTGGGGAGAGTTTCAGGTCGCCGCGCCGCCGCGCCAGCAGGTAATGCTGAACACGCTGGATGACGGCCCGACGCCGCATCGCCGTTCACGCCGCCCGCGCAAGCGCCCTGCCCGCCGGGATAACGCCCGGTGATCCAGGTTTATCTGGCGCTGGGCAGCAACCTGTCCGAGCCATTGCAACAGGTGCGTGCGGCGCTAACCGCGCTGGACGCCATTGCGCACACCAGGCTGGCGCGCTGCTCGTCGTTTTATCGCAGCCGCCCGCTCGGCCCGCAGGATCAGCCGGATTATCTCAATGCCGTCGCCGAATTGCAGACCACGTTATCGCCGGAAACGTTGCTGGACCACACCCAGCGCATCGAGCAGGAACAAGGACGGGTGCGTAAGGATCACCGCTGGGGGCCGCGCACCCTCGACCTCGATATTCTGCTGTTCGGCTCCCTGACGCTGCATACCGAACGGCTCACGGTTCCGCACTACGATATGAAAAACCGTGAGTTTATGCTCTACCCACTGGCTGAACTGGCGCCGGAACTGGTGTTTCCCGATGGAGAAGCGCTAACGACGCGGTTACAACAGGTGCCGCGCAACGGCCTGACCCTGTGGGACGAACAATAGCCTTTCCCCCCTCATCCTGCTGACCGCGATGCGCGGCTGGCGCCGGATAAAACGCCAGTCTCTTGTTTTACAAATAGAAATAGATCGCTGTTCCTGATGCCTGCCTTCCATTAGAATGATTTCCCCTTGAACTGCCCTTGAGTTGACTCAGGAAGGTTGCCATGAAAGCGACGACTATTTCTCATCTGCGCCAGTGGAAACAGGAACAGAAAAAGTTCGCCACGTTAACGGCTTATGACGCCAGCTTCGCCCAGTTATTTTATGAACAGGGCATCCGCGTAATGCTGGTGGGGGACTCTCTCGGTATGCCCGTACAGGGCCACGACTCGACCCTGCCCGTCACCATTGACGATATGGTTTATCACACCCGCTGCGTACGGCGCGGCGCGCCGCATTGCTTGCTGTTATCCGACCTGCCATTTATGGGCGCCGCCACGCCGGAACAGGCCTGCCAGCAGGCCGCGGCGCTGATGCGCGCCGGTGCTAATATGGTCAAGATCGAAGGCGGCAGTTGGCTCGTGCCGACCGTGCGTATGCTGACCGAACGCGCCGTCCCGGTGTGCGGACATTTGGGGTTGACCCCGCAGTCGGTCAATATCTTTGGTGGCTATAAAGTCCAGGGGCGCGACGAAGCCGCCGCCAGCCAGCTGCTGGAAGACGCGCTGGCGCTGGAACAAGCGGGCGCGCAGTTACTGGTGCTGGAATGTGTGCCGGTTTCGCTGGCCCAGCGGGTGACCGATGCGCTCAGTATTCCGGTCATCGGCATCGGCGCCGGCAATGTCACCGACGGCCAGATTCTGGTGATGCACGACGCCCTGGGCGTGACCGGCGGCCATACGCCGAAATTCGCCCGCAATTTCATGGCGGAAGCGGCGGATATCCGCGCCGCCGTTCGCCTGTATGTGCAGGAAGTCGAGCAGGGAACCTTTCCCGATGAGAAATACAGCTTTGTTTAACACAGGAGCAAGCGTGTGTTGATTATTGAAACGCCGGTGCTGCTGCGCCGCGAACTCCGCCGTTGGCGTCTGGAAGGAAAACGCATCGCTTTGGTGCCCACCATGGGCAACCTGCATGACGGCCACCTGACGCTGGTGGACGAAGCCCGGGCCCGGGCCGATATCGTGATAGTCAGTATTTTTGTCAATCCATTGCAGTTTGACCGGGCGGACGATCTGGCTCGCTACCCGCGCACCCTGCAGGAAGACTGCGAGAAGCTGACGCGCCGCGGCGTTGACCTGGTGTTCGCGCCCGCGCCGGACACCCTCTACCCTAACGGCCTGCAACAGCAGACGTTCGTGGAAGTACCGGGGCTGTCGCAGATGCTGGAAGGCGCAAGCCGTCCGGGGCATTTTCGCGGCGTCGCCACCGTCGTCAGCAAGCTGTTCAATCTGGTGCAGCCGGATGTGGCCTGCTTTGGCGAAAAAGACTACCAACAACTGGCGCTGATCCGTCAAATGGTGGCCGACATGGACTACGATATCAGCATCGTCGGTGTGCCCATCGTGCGCGCCAAAGACGGCCTGGCGCTCAGCTCACGCAACGGTTATCTCACCGCCGAAGAGCGCCAGCAGGCGCCGCAGCTTCGCCGCATCATGAACGACGTGGTAGAACAATTATCCAACGGCGACCGGCAAGTTGATGATATGCTCGCCAAAGCGTCAGAGGCGCTGCGCGACGCCGGATTCACGCCCGATGAGCTATTTATTCGCGACGCCGCTACGTTACAGCCGCTGACCATCGACAGTACCCGTGCCGTGGTGCTGATGGCGGCCTGGCTGGGCAAGGCGCGCCTGATTGACAACCAACAGGTGGATTTGACCACCTGATTTTTCCAACCAGAGTGACAGACCGATGATTCGAACCATGCTGCAAGGTAAGCTGCACCGGGTGAAGGTAACCCAGGCGGATTTACATTATGAAGGGTCCTGCGCCATCGATCAGGATTTTATGGACGCCGCCGGTATTCTTGAATACGAAGCGATCGACATCTACAACGTGGACAACGGCCACCGTTTCTCCACCTACGCGATCGCCGCTGAACGTGGCTCCCGCATTATCTCCGTCAACGGTGCCGCCGCGCGCTGCGCCTGCGTCGGCGACAAGCTGATTATCTGCTCCTATGTGCAGATGCCGGATGAGCAGGCGCGCGAGCATCGCCCAAAGGTCGCCTATTTTGGCGACAACAACGAGTTACAGCGCACCGCCAAAGCCATTCCGGTGCAGATCGCCTGAATCATTGCGCCGATAAAAAAAGCGGGACGGCACACGCCATCCCGCTTCACATCCGACAAAACCCTCTGATTAACTACGCAAGCCGCGCCCACGCTCAATCAGCCACCAGCTCAGCCCGTAGAACACCACGATAAACGCCAGCAGCACCGCCAGCGTCAATGCCAGCGGCACATCATGAATGCCCAGGAATCCGAAGCGGAAGCCGCTGATCATATAAACCACCGGGTTCAATTTGGACACCGCCTGCCAGAACGGCGATAGCAACGACAGCGAATAGAACACGCCGCCCAGATAGGTCAGCGGCGTCAGCACGAAGGTCGGGATCAGGCTGATGTCGTCGAAGGTTTTGGCAAATACGGCGTTGATCAGCCCCGCCAGCGAAAACAGCATCGCTGTCAGCAGCAATGTCACCACCACCATCCACCAAGCATGCACGTGCAGCGGCACAAAGAACAGCGACACCGCAGTAACCAGCACGCCGACGCAGATGCCGCGCGCCATACCGCCGCCGACGTAACCGGCGATGATGATGTGCGTCGGCACCGGCGCCACCAGCAGCTCTTCGATATTACGCTGGAATTTAGCGCTGAAAAATGACGACGCGACGTTGGCATAGGCGTTGGTAATCACCGACATCATGATCAGCCCCGGCACGATGAACTGCATGTAACTAAAACCGTTCATCTCGCCGATACGGCTGCCGACCAGATTGCCGAAAATGACAAAATACAGCGACATGGTAATCACCGGCGGCAACAATGTCTGGATCCAGATCCGGGCGAAGCGGTTGATTTCCTTGCTCCAGATGCTCTGCAGCGCCACCCAGTATAACCCCATCATGCTTTATCTCCGTTGTTATTGAGCAGAGCGACAAACAGTTCTTCCAGGCGATTGGCCTTGTTACGCATACTGAGAACCTGAATGCCTTGTGCGCTGAGCTGGCTGAAAATGCCGTTCAACCCCTGTTCACGTCTCACGTCCACTTCCAGCGTCGAGGTATCCACCAGCCGGTGCTGATAACCCTCCAGCCTGGGAAGGGCGCTCTTCGCCGCCAGATCGAAAAAGAAGGTTTCCGATTGCAGTTTGGCCAGCAGCGCCTTCATCGAGGTGTTTTCCACCAGTTGCCCGGACTGGATGATGCCGATATTACGGCACAGCATTTCCGCTTCTTCCAGATAATGGGTGGTCAGGATGATGGTAGTGCCTTGTCCGTTAAGCTCTTTGAGGAACCCCCACATTGAGCGCCGCAATTCGATGTCCACCCCGGCGGTCGGCTCGTCAAGAATCAGCAGCTTGGGTTCATGCATCAACGCACGGGCGATCATCAGGCGGCGCTTCATGCCGCCGGACAGCATGCGGGCGCGCTCGTTGCGCTTGCCCCACAGGTCGAGCTGATTGAGGTATTTCTCGGCGCGCCGCAACGCTTCCTGCCGGGGAACGCCGTAGTAACCGGCCTGATTGACCACAATTTGCATCACGGTCTCGAACGGATTGAAGTTGAATTCCTGCGGCACCAGCCCCAGTTGCCGCTTGGCGTTCACGATATCCCGGTCCAGATCGTGGCCGAACACCTGAACCCTGCCGTCGGTCTTGTTGACCAGTGAACTGATGATGCCGATGGTGGTGGACTTGCCGGCGCCATTGGGCCCCAGCAGGGCATAGAAGTCCCCGGCCTCAACGCGCAGGTCGATGCCGCGCAGCGCGCGGACGCCTCCCGGATACGTCTTGGTCACATTCGCCAATTCCAGTGCATATGTCATAGCTGAAAGCGTGCCTTATTATCAGTTAGCGGGTCGAGAACAGACCCAGTTTTCGATTTCAAAACCCTTGTGATTGCTCTATATTACCCTGCACCGCCCCTTTGTTGTTACAGGTCCTTTACTTTCATGAAAACAATAGAAACGCTGATCGCCAATAACCAGCAATGGTCTGAAACGATAGTGAAAGAAGACCCTGATTATTTCGAACGGCTGGCATTAGCTCAGCGTCCCCGCTTTCTGTGGATTGGCTGCTCGGACAGCCGGGTTCCCGCCGAAAGCCTGACCAGCCTCGAACCGGGCGAACTGTTCGTTCACCGTAACGTGGCTAATCTGGTGATCCATACCGATCTTAACTGCCTGTCCGTGGTGCAGTACGCCGTAGAAGTACTGGAAGTGGAGCACATCATCATTTGCGGCCACTACGGCTGCGGCGGCGTGCAAGCCGCGGTTGAAAACCCGGAGTTGGGGCTGATCAACAACTGGCTGCTCCACATCCGTGACCTGTGGTATAAGCACAGCTCATTACTGGGAGAATTGCCACCCGAACAGCGCTTTGACAAACTGTGTGAAATCAACGTTGTGGAGCAGGTCTACAATCTGGGCCATTCCACAATCATGCAGTCGGCCTGGAAACGCGGCCAGAAAGTGACGATTCATGGCTGGGTCTACGGGATTCAGGATGGGCGTCTGCGTGACCTGGAAGTCACCGCCACCAGCCGCGAAACGCTGGAGCAGCGTTATCGCCGGGCGATCTCGTCGCTGCTGTAATCCGTTTCATTGCGCCCATGCCGGCATGGGCGCGATTTCACACGTTATTGCGGGATAACCTTGCCGATAAACGGCAGGTGGCGATAGCGCTGGGCATAATCGATGCCATACCCCACCACAAATTCGTCAGGGATGGAGAAACCAATCCATTCTACCGGCACCGGAACTTCACGACGTGACGGCTTGTCCAGCAGCGTACAGATGGCCAGCGACTTCGGCTCGCGCAGTTGCAGAATTTCCCGCACCTTGCTCAGGGTATTGCCGGAGTCGATGATATCTTCGACAATCAGCACATCTTTGCCGCGGATATCTTCATCCAGATCCTTCAGAATCTTCACGTCGCGGGACGAATTCATGCCGCCGCCGTAACTGGAGGCGGTCATAAAATCCACCTCGTGGGAAAGATCAATGGCGCGGCACAGATCGGCCATAAACACAAAAGAGCCGCGCAGCAGTCCCACCAGCACCATATCGCTGCCGCTGTTGCGGTAATGCTCGCTGATTTGGCGTCCGAGCTCGGCCACCCGCGCCTTGACCTCCCGTTCGGAGATCATAACGTCCACCGTATGTTTCATCATACTGACAACTCACAGAAAAAAGGTATCCAGTATCGGCCGCTGGGGCCATACTCCGATGCTGATACACAGCCAGGCTGTGCCGCAATTCATCACGGCGCGCAGTATAACAGAAAGCCTGGGTTCACCCATCCCATAGCGGAGAGAGCATGACAACCTTATCATCTTCAATGGCTGACAACGTTATCACCTATAAAGTGAACGACCCCATCAATGTCGATCAGTTTATCCACCTGCTTAACCGAACCTCACTGGGTCCGAGACGGCCGCTGGATCAACGCGATACCCTCGCCGGCATGCTAACCGAAACCGACCTGCTGGTAACGGCGTGGCGAGGCGATGAACTGGTGGGCGTGGCGCGCAGCGTGACGGATTATCACTTTTGCTGTTACCTGTCCGACCTGGCGGTGGATGAAACTTGTCAGCACGGCGGCATCGGTCGTCAGCTTATCACGCATACCGCTCAGCAGCTCAAACCGCAGTGCCGTCTGATTCTGATTGCCGCGCCCCAGGCCGTGGACTATTACCCCAAAATCGGCTTTGAGACGCACCCCAGCGCCTGGCATATTCTGGCGGGTGATATTCTCGCACTGAAGCGTTGAGGTCTGTGCGAAGTGTGTCGAGTGTGGCGAAAATATCAACATATTCGCAAGAAAGTCAGGATTCCGTTATCGGCGGATAAAAGAGGGTAAAACGCGTTGCGCAGTATCGGTAAAAGGTTTCTGATGGGCTTCGGTCAACCGAAACGAGGTGTAACATGACAGCACTAACGAAAACCTGCCGCACTGTGGCGCTGATTGCCGGTATTTCCTTGCTTTCGGCCTTGTCTGTGGCGTCTGCGAATCCGGAAAATCCGGAACCGCGGGGGCCAGACAGGCAGGAGATAATGCCGCCGCCACCGGGGTTCCCACCGCCGCCGCTCAGGTTGCCGCCACCAATACCTGCGCTTTATCAGGCATCATTGCAGGCGACTGATCCGGTATTGGCTGCTAATAAACTGGTCGCCAACGTACCGCAAGGCGGTGGTAAAACCTATGAAGTCAGCATCAGCGTAAGGGAAGTCCCGCCAGAACCACCGCAGCCAACTGCAACCAGATAACATCATATGTAGCGTCAACGGTCAGACCAATCACAGGTAGTGGGGAACAGAACAAAACGGAGTTGTACCAATGTTGAACAGGGTATTAACAGCAGATTGATACTCTGGCAGACAAAGCGGGCCTGACGCCCGCTAGTCCTGTGAACTTACCGTCGATTCAGGTGGAAACAGAACCGGTTGATCGGTGCGAATACTAAGCCGAACCGGCTGCCCCGGCTCAAACCAGTTGCCGCTTTGCACCTGCAGTTCCAGCTCATTGACCCGGACGCGATAAAAATTACTGGTCCCCATAAACAGCCGATCTTCGATTACGCCCGAGCCTTCCTCATCCAGCGCCAGCGCAATCTCTTGTGGACGAATCAGCCAGTCATAACGTGCGCCATGCGGCAGTTTCAACGCTCTCGTCGCCTGATGCTCGCCGAGAAAACTCTGCCATTGCCGATCTCCGCTGATCTTCACCGGCAGGTAATTGGTATTACCCATAAAACTTGCTACATAACGGCTGACCGGCCGGTAGTAGAGATCGGCGGAAAAACCCTGCTGCACAATGCCGCCATCATGGATCAGGATCAGATGATCGGCGAAGGCAAAGGCGTCCTCCCGATCAGACGTCGCAAACAGCGTGGCAATCTGACGCTGCCGCAGGATTTGGCGTAGCTCGCTGATCAAGCGGTAACGAATCTGGCCGTCAACGGCGGAAAAAGGCTCATCCAGCAGTAACAGTTTGGGTTGACACGCCAGCGCGCGGGCAAGCGCCGCCCGCTGATTCTGCTCTCTGGACAGCTCATGGGGGTAACACCGGGTAAAGGTTTCCAGTTGCATCAGCCCTACCGCATCCATCGCCAGGGTGCTGACCTCTTCCGATGACTTGCCGCGCAGCCCGAAGGTGATGTTCTCCATGACCGTCAAATGGGGAAACAACACGTCATCCTGAAACACCATCCCCACCACGCGTGGCGGCGGCTCAGCGCCCTGCGCCTGAGCATCCGTCCTCTGGCCGGCGATGGCTATTCTGCCTTGTTCCTGCGGCAGCAAACCCGCTATCGATTTCAGCAGCGTGGTTTTACCATCACCGCTGGCCCCAAGCAGGCATACCATTTCGCCTTCATGCACCGAAAAACTCACGTTTTCCAACACGGAAAGTTGCGGATAGCGGCAACTGAGCGAGGCTATCGTTAGAATCTCCGGGGTCGCCATAACTTACCTATCCTTCCATTCTCATCAATCGGGTTATCCCAAATAGCGGGATCATCCCCACACCAACCAGCATCAGCGCGGGGGTCGCCACCAGCGGCAACCGTTCATCCATCATGAAACGGAACACATAGGTTGCCATGGTTTCCACTTCAAATGGCTGCAACAATAGCGAGGCGTTCAGTTCACGCAGGCTTTCGGTAAACACCAACAAGACGCCGACAATCAGGCAGTGGCGTAATTGCGGCAGATAGACCCACAGTACCTGCAGAGCTGGCGTATAGCCGAGCGACTGGCTGACATGATTCATTGCGCCCGACATGCGGGACATGCGGATTTGCAGCCGGTCAATCAGCAAACCGCTAAAACGCATGCAGTAGGCCAGAATCAGCACCAGCACCGACCCCGCCCAGGGGTCATCCACCACACCGCCGGCCGTGGCGTGCCAGGCGTCCAGCCCCAGAAACGGCACCAGCAGGCCCATACCTAACGCCGTCGAAGGCAATAACCGGTTGAGATTGAGCCAGCGCAACGGATTACGGTAAGCCGGATTGCCGATTGCCCGAAAATCAAACGTGCACACAACCGCCAGCCCAATCACCAGCAATGTCGCGCAGGCGGCCGCCATGAAGCTACTGGTAAACGCCAGCAAGAACGGCAAACTCCAGATCGGCGCTTCGGACAATATCGCCCAACCCACCAGCCGACCGACCGGCACCACAAACGCAATCACCACCAGCGCGCCGCCAAACAGCATGGTCAGAAAACGCGGCCATCCACGCAGCACCGGGACGTTTTGCGGGTAGACTCCACTGCTTTTCTGATAACGCAACTGACGGGCGCGACTACGACGCCCCTGAAACCAGATCAGGAACACCAGCGGCAGCAGCAACGACATCAATAATGCCGCCGTACCGTGTTGCGCCTTGTCGCGCCATAAGTCCAGACCGGCCGTAGTGATAGTTTGTAAGGAGAAATAAGCGGAAATACCGTAATCGCCGAGCGCTTCCGACGCCATCAGTACCATGCCAAGCGCGATCGCCGGGCGGGCCATGGGAAACACCACACGCCAGAATACCTGCGCACGAGTCTGGTTCATCAGCCGGGCAGCCTGTTGCAAACTGACTGGTTGCGACATCAGCGCCGTTCGAACCAGCAGGTAGACATACGGGAATAGCACCAGCGCCAGACACAGGCTAGCGCACACTACCATCAGCGCCTGTTGCCAGAATGTCTGAGGCACAATGTCGGTATCAAACGACAAGGCATAAAGCGTTTGCTTGACCGGCCCTTCGTACCCCAGCGCGTCGCCATAGACCGCGGCCAGCAGATAACCGGGCATCGCCAACGGCAGCAATAACGCCCGATGCAGCCACACCTGGCCGGCAAAACGATAGCGCGACATCAGCCAGGCCAACGGCAGTGCAAACAGCAGGCTGAACAGCACGCAGCCCACCACCAGCATCAGCGAGTTAATTCCATAAACGGGCAGAGCATGCCATAACGCCGACACCGCGTCGCCAGGAGCGGACAACGCCATCCCAACCATGGTCACCAGCGGGAATAGAAGCATTCCTGCCAACAGCACACTACTAATGCGCCAGATACCTGAAGTCATGAGAGATCGTGAGATAAATTTAAACTGCACTATTAATATCAAAGCCAGACGCTGGCGTCATGGTATCAATAGCTGATAAATAGCGGGTAATTGTGCCATTGAACATACACCCCTCCGTTTGCCCCGCCCGGTGCGGTTCTCCGCCTCTTGCGGATATCGCGCTGCTCTTAATAAAACTTGAAATCCGGGCCGGTAACTGTGATAACGTCATCTAATGAAAGATGAAACAGGTTGAATTATGAAACATTCCGCGCTGGTGCTGCTCCTGCTCTCGCTGTTGGGCTTCTCCTCCGCCAGTAAGGCATTGAATGATTTCGAGGCTGAAGACCTCGCCGATCTGACCGCTATTTTTGTTTATCTGAAAAACAACTGTGGCTACAAAGATCTCCCCAACGAGCAAATCCGTCGGGCGCTGGTGATCTTCGCCCAGCAAAATCGCTGGGATCTGAGCAACTACAATCAGTTCGATATGATCGCCCTTGGCGAAGCCAGTTACCGCGACCTGAGCGGGATCGCCATTCCCACCCCGAAAAAATGCCAGTATCTGGCACGAAACTCGCTCAGTTTACTCGCGAATACGCAGTAAAGCGTAAAATCCTCCGTATTGCGTGAAATTTGACCGTGCAAGCACCATGAGAGTTAGCTATCATAGCGCGCCAATTTTCATGGCTGTTATCGCGGAGGAAGCCCTAACATGTCCCGGAAAGAAATTTGGTATGAGACCCTGCATGCCAACTTTGGTCAGTATTTTTCGATAGACCAGGTGCTCTATCATGAAAAAACCGACCATCAGGATCTGATCATCTTCGAAAACGCTGCGCTAGGCCGAGTTATGGCACTGGATGGCGTAGTGCAAACCACCGAACGCGACGAGTTCATCTATCACGAAATGATGACCCATGTTCCGCTGCTGGCCCACGGCAACGCTAAACGCGTGCTGATCATCGGCGGCGGCGACGGCGGCATGCTGCGCGAAGTCTGCCGTCACCGTAACATAGAACAGGTCACGATGGTGGAAATCGATGCCGGCGTGGTGGCGTTCTGCCGTCAATATCTGCCCAATCACAGCGCCGGCGCCTACGATGACCCGCGCTTTCGTCTGGTGATTGACGATGGTGTTAACTTCGTCAATGCCTGTCAGGAAAAGTTCGATATCATCATCTCCGACTGCACCGATCCTATCGGCCCCGGCGAAAGCCTGTTTACCTCAGATTTCTATCAGGGATGCGCACGCCGCCTGAACGACGGGGGGATCTTCGTGGCGCAGAACGGCGTCTGCTTCCTGCAGCAGGATGAGGCGGTCAATAGCCATCAGAAACTGAGCCACTATTTCAGCGACGTCAGTTTTTATCAGACCGCGATTCCCACTTACTACGGCGGAATCATGACCTTTGCCTGGGCCAGCAACAACCCGGCGTTGCGTACCATCGATCAAAATAGCCTGCAGCAGCGGTTTGACGCCGCGGGAATCGAATGCCGCTATTACAATCCGGCCATTCATACCGGCAGCTTTGCCCTGCCGCAATATTTACTGAATGCCCTGTCAGCCGCACGCTGATCACCGGCATCCATAAGGGGGTGAATTAAATTGCAAAAGCTGAAACTACATGGCTTTAACAATCTGACCAAGAGCCTGAGTTTTTGTATCTACGATATCTGTTACGCCAAAACGCCTGCCGACCGCGATGGCTATATCGCGTACATTGATGAGCAGTACAATGCGAACCGTCTGACAGAAATCCTGAGTGAAACCTGCTCCATCATTGGCGCCAATGTGTTGAATATTGCCCGCCAGGATTATGAACCGCAGGGCGCCAGCGTCACTATTCTGGTCAGCGAGGAACCGATGGACCCCCGCGATGTGGATACCTCCGAACATCCCGGTCCGCTGCCGAACTCCGTCGTCGCGCATCTCGACAAGAGCCATATTTGTGTGCACACCTATCCGGAAAGCCACCCCGGCGGCGGCCTGTGTACCTTCCGTGCGGATATCGAAGTGTCTACCTGTGGCGTCATTTCTCCGCTCAAGGCGCTCAACTATCTGATTCACCAGCTGGAATCGGATATCGTGACCATCGACTATCGCGTGCGCGGTTTTACCCGCGACATCAACGGCGTCAAGCATTTCATCGACCACAAAATCAATTCGATTCAGAACTTCATGTCCGACGACATGAAATCGCTCTATCACCTGATGGACGTGAACGTTTACCAGGAAAACATTTTTCACACCAAAATGCTGCTGAAGGATTTCGACCTGAAGCACTACCTGTTTAACGTCAGTCCGGAAGAACTGAGCCCAGAAGAGCGCAAACGTATTACCGATTTGCTGTATCGCGAGATGCAGGAAATCTATTACGGCAGAAACATCGCAACCGTTTGACCATTCACCTGAGGGCGCCCGCCCTCAGGCTTTCTTCACCGCCATCTTCCCATATTGGGTTCACCTCACCAAAACCTCTATATATTGCGTGGTTGATATTTTAAAACACAATATCTAGTATTCATGACAAGACTGGCCGACGTGCTTCATCAGGTACAGGTTCTTGAACAGTACGCTATCGCCCCTTTTTTACTCAAAAAAAGGTAATACGAATCATGACTATTAGTGTTTACAGCAAACCAGACTGCCCTCAATGCGACGCCACCTGCCGCACGCTGGATAACTATGGCGTGACCTACCGCAAGGTCGATATCTCCTGCGATGAGCAGGCGCGGGAGCATGTCCTGGCGCTCGGCTACCGTCAGGTGCCGGTGGTGGAAACCGACGGGGCGCATTGGTGTGGTTTCCGTCCGGATAAACTCAGTTCTCTACGCGCCGTCACCGCCTGAGATTACGATGATGAATCCGATCATCTATTTCTCCAGCCAGTCGGAAAACACGCATCGGTTCGTCTGTCGTCTGGGATTACCGGCGATGCGGATACCGCTGCAGGCCGATGCGCCGATGCCGGATATCGCCAGTCCGTACATTCTGGTGGTGCCCAGTTACGGCGGTGGCGGCACCCGAGGGGCGGTGCCCCGTCAGGTTATCCACTTTCTCAACCAATCATCGCGTCGTGCGTTGCTGCGCGGCGTCATCGCCGCCGGAAACCGCAACTTTGGCGCCGCCTACGCCATCGCCGGCGACATTATCGCCGCCAAATGCCAGGTTCCCTGCCTTTACCGCTTTGAGCTGTCTGGCACCCCGGAAGATGTAAACAACGTACGCAGAGGAGTGAACCAATTTTGGCTACAGCAGAATTCCTGACCGACGCGCCTTCCAGCCAGCTGGATTACCATGCGCTCAACGCCATGCTGAACATCTACGACGCCGACGGCCGTATTCAGTTTGAGCAGGATCGGCAGGCCATTCAGGTCTATTTCCGCGACCATGTGCTGCCGCGCACCCGCCATTTCCCGTCTCTGGAAGAGAAATTACGCTGGCTGCAACAGGAAGGGTATTACGAGCCCCAGGTACTGGCACGCTACCAGTTGGACTTCATCGTCGAACTGTTCCAGCGCGCGGCCGAACATCGCTACCAGTTCCAAAGCTTTCTGGGTGCCTTCAAGTTTTACACCAGCTATGCGCTGAAAACCTTCGACGGCAGCCAGTATCTGGAAAGCTATGACGACCGGGCCTGCATGGTGGCGCTGACGCTGGCGCAAGGCGACACGAAACTGGCCCGTCAACTGGTGGATGAAATGATGAGCGGCCGCTTCCAGCCTGCCACGCCGACTTTCCTCAATTGCGGCAAACAGCAGCGCGGCGAGCTGGTGTCCTGCTTTCTGCTACGTATCGAGGACAACATGGAGTCCATCGGCCGGGCGGTCAATTCGGCGCTGCAACTCTCCAAACGCGGCGGCGGCGTAGCCTTTATGCTGACCAATATCCGTGAAACCGGCGCGCCGATAAAACGCATCGAAAACCAGTCATCCGGCGTCATTCCGATCATGAAAATGCTGGAGGACGCATTTTCCTACGCCAATCAGCTCGGTGCCCGCCAGGGAGCCGGAGCGGTTTACCTGCACGCCCATCACCCGGATATCCTGCGTTTTCTTGATACCCGCCGGGAAAACGCCGACGAGAAAATCCGCATCAAAACCCTGTCGCTGGGAGTGGTCATTCCGGACATTACGCTGCGGCTGGCCCGCGCCAATCAGGATATGCACCTGTTTTCACCCTATGACGTTGAGCGGGTGTATGGCATGCCGCTGTCGGAAATCAGCGTCAGCGAAAAATACGATGAACTGGTCAGCCATCCCGGTATTCGCAAATGGACCCTCAACGCCCGCCAGTTTTTCCAGACGCTGGCCGAGATCCAGTTTGAATCCGGTTACCCCTACCTGATGTTCGAAGATACCGTGAACCGCCACAACCCGGTGGCCGGCCGCATCACCATGAGCAACCTGTGCTCGGAAATTTTGCAGGTCAGCCGCGCCAGCGAGTATCAGGAGGATTTGAATTATCGTCAGGTCGGGAAGGACATTTCCTGTAACCTCGGGTCGCTCAATATCGCCCGTGTGATGGATGGCGGCAACCTGGCCCGATCAGTGGAAATCGCCGTGCGGGCGCTGACAGCGGTGTCCGACATGAGCCATATCGGCGCGGTGCCGTCTATCGCCAACGGCAATACTGAGTCTCACGCCATCGGGCTGGGGCAGATGAACCTGCACGGCTATCTGGCGCGCGAAGGGTTGTTTTACGGTTCAGAAGAAGCGCTGGATTTTACCAACCTTTATTTTTACGCCGTGACGTATCACGCCTTGCGCACCTCCAGCCTGCTGGCACAAGAGCGTAACCAAACCTTCGCCGGGTTCGCCGATTCGCAGTACGCCAGCGGCGCGTTTTTTGATCGTTATCTGTCGCAAGAGTGGCAGCCGGTCACGGAGCGTGTGCGCGAACTATTCGCTTGCGCCGGCATTACGCTGCCTTTACCAGAAGACTGGCTGGCGCTAAAAGCGCAGGTGATGCGCCACGGACTCTACAATCAGAACCTACAGGCGGTGCCGCCCACCGGTTCGATTTCCTATATCAATCATGCCACGGCGAGCATCCACCCGATTGTTTCGCGCATCGAGATCCGCAAGGAAGGCAAGCTGGGACGGGTTTACTACCCTGCCCCGTACATGACTAACGACAACCAACGCTTTTATCAGGACGCCTATGAGATCGGTCCGGAGAAAATCATCGACACCTACGCCGTGGCGACCCGCCATGTCGATCAAGGGCTGTCGCTGACGTTATTTTTCCCCGATACCGCCACCACCCGCGATATCAACAAAGCGCAGATCTATGCCTGGAAAAAAGGCATCAAGACCCTGTACTACATTCGCGTACGCCAAAAAGCGCTGGAAGGCACCGAGATCCAGGGCTGTGTGTCCTGCTCGCTGTAATACACGCCTGATGCAATATGCCTAATGCAATATATGAACATCGGAGATAACTGCATGAGTCCGCTTTTGCCCCTGAAGGCCATCAACTGGAATCGCCCGCAGGATGACAAGGATCTGGAGGTATGGAATCGGCTGACCACCAATTTCTGGCTACCGGAAAAAATCGCGCTGTCCAACGATATGCCGTCCTGGGCGCAATTGAGTGATATCGAACGTCAACTCACGCTGCGGGTGTTTACCGGCCTGACCCTGCTGGATACGCTGCAGAATACTCAGGGCGCCCCTGCGCTGATGGCCGATGTGCTGACGCCGCATGAAGAAGCGGTGCTCTCCAACATCGGTTTTATGGAAGCGGTCCATGCTCGCTCTTACAGCGCCATCTTTTCCACCCTGTGCCTGACCAGCGAAGTGGACGACGCTTATAGCTGGAGCGAACGTAACCAGCCGTTGCAAAACAAGGCGGCTCTGATTCTCTCGCATTACCAGCATGACGATCCGCTGAAAAAGAAAATCGCCAGCGTCTTTCTGGAATCCTTCCTGTTTTACTCCGGTTTTTACCTGCCGATGTACTGGGCCAGCCGCGGCCAGTTGACCAATACCGCCGACCTGATTCGCCTTATCATCCGCGACGAAGCGGTGCACGGGTATTACATCGGCTATAAATACCAGCAAGGGTTAAAACGCGTGGGTACGCAACAACAACGGGATTTGCAGGCCTTCGCCTACGATTTGCTGCAAACCCTGTACGACAATGAGGTGGATTACACCCATGAGCTGTATGACGACGTCGGCTGGAGCGATGATGTAGTGAAATTCCTGCACTATAACGCCAATAAAGCGCTGATGAATCTGGGCTATGAAGCGCTATTTCCCGCCAGCATGACCGACGTCAATCCGGCCATTCTGGCTGCCCTATCGCCGGGCGCGGAGGAAAACCATGATTTCTTCTCCGGGGCCGGTTCATCCTATGTGATCGGCAAAGCTGTGGAAACCGAAGACGAAGACTGGGATTTCTAAGTCCCAGAAACGAAGAAGCCCTGAATCAGATGATTCAGGGCTTCGGAATGGTTGGCGGTGCGGACGGGACTCGAACCCGCGACCCCCGGCGTGACAGGCCGGTATTCTAACCGACTGAACTACCGCACCGCGCTGTGCTCAGTGAGCGAGGTGCATACTACGGTCCGCCATCGGTTGCGTCAACGCTTTTTATCACTAACCACTTCTGTTTGCTTACATTTTCAGCGTGCCGCCGTCTTTGTGATCAACGGCCACAAACTCAGTTACGCCACAGGCAACTGCCGCCTTTTTTCATAATCAGATCCAGACGTTGTTCATGCGCCGCCAATTCTTCGTCACTGGCATACAATACCGCCAAAGCCGACGCCGGGCGTGCAATACGCTGTATGGTTTCCGTTTGCGCCGTCTGCTGCTGGGTATCTCCCTCCATCGAGAAGGCCAGCGACGTTTGACCACCGGTCATCGCCAGATAAACTTCGGCCAGAATTTCGGCATCGAGTAACGCGCCGTGCAGCGTACGCTTGCTGTTATCTATCTGGTAACGATCGCACAACGCATCCAGGTTATTACGCTTGCCGGGGAATAACCGGCGCGCCATCTGCAGGCTATCGGTGATGGTGCAAAACGTCTCGGTTTTCGGGATATCGCGCTTCAGCAACCGAAACTCATAGTCCATAAAGCCGATATCAAACGTCGCGTTATGGATCACCAGCTCGGCACCGCGAATGAAATCGAGAAAATCATCGACGACATCGCCGTAAGTCGGCTTATCCGCCAGAAATTCATCACTGATGCCGTGAACGTTATAGGCTTCCGGGTCCACCAGCCGGTCCGGTTTGAGGTAGACATGGAAGTGACGCCCGGTCAGACGACGGTTTATCACCTCGACCGCACCGATCTCAATAATCTTGTGCCCTTCATAGTGAACCCCCAGTTTGTTCATACCGGTGGTTTCCGTATCAAGAACGATTTGTCGTGTAATTGCAGTGCTCATCGGTTTCGTTTATGTCAGACTTGTACTTTTGACCATGAATAAGAGTCTACCAGAGATGCTAAAACAGGTAGAGATTTTCACCGACGGATCCTGCCTCGGCAATCCCGGCCCGGGTGGATATGGGGCGCTGCTGCGTTACAAGCAGCACGAAAAAACCCTCAGCGCAGGTTACCGGCTCACCACCAATAACCGGATGGAATTGATGGCGGCGATCGTCGCGCTGGAAACCCTGACCACACCTTGCGACGTGACCATCAGCACCGACAGCCAATACGTCCGTCAGGGCATAACCAGTTGGATCCACAACTGGAAAAAGCGCGGCTGGAAAACCGCGGAGAAAAAACCGGTGAAAAACGTCGACCTGTGGCAACGGCTGGATCAAGCTATTCAGCGTCATACCTTGCACTGGCAATGGGTGAAAGGCCATGCCGGCCATCCGGAGAACGAACGCTGCGATGAACTGGCTCGCCAGGCTGCCAGCGCACCCACCCTTGATGACACCGGTTATCAACCGGAGTAGCCTCAACCATAATAAACCAGCCTCCCGACCGGCGGTCAGTCATGCCGATAACGATAGCTTTTCGTCGCCCCCACCGGGCGATTTAACGGCGATTTCCTCAGTCGGGATTTGGTCGGCGTCATCGTCAGCGGAATCGTGCGTTTGCGCGCAACAATCAGATTCAGACAGCCCAGCAGTGGCAGCGTATTGTTCCACTTGCCTTGCCCGGGTTGACGCCAGGGCAGCACCTGCAAACTGTTATGATGTACAATCTCGTAATTCAACAGGCTCAGCCAGTCCATCACCCGCATCTGGCTGAACATCCGGCTGCAATACGGCTGGCGCCGGCGCATACCGGGCACCAAACGCCCCAGCCCAACCAAACTGACCGGATTGAACCCGCTGATGATGACCCAGCCATCGTTAATCAAGATTCGGTCCACTTCGCGCACAATCCGGTGAGGATCGGCGGAATAAGCCAGTACATGGGCCAGCAGACAGGCATCCACCGATTTCTCGACAAACGGCAGTTGGTAGGGGTCAGCCATGACATGCGCCGCCTGCGGCTCACGACTGACGTTGACCTGATGCGGAATCGTACATATCTGGCTGTCAATCGCCGTGCTCAACCGACCGATTTTCAGCAGATGAAAGCCAAAAATCCGACTCCACCAGGGGGCCAGCGCCGTATTCAGCGTATGAAGATAGTGCTCTCCCCAGGGAATCGCTTCCCAACTATCAGGCGCTACGATCTTCTGGGATGTTTGTGCTGGCTTCATGTTTTAGTATCTTCCGCAGGCTAATCGCAAAAAATGAGGATGCAGCATGAATCTTATCAGTGTACCGGCCTTCAAAGACAACTACATCTGGCTGCTGGCCAACGATGAAAAGCAATGCGTGATTGTGGATCCAGGCGAAGCCGCCCCCGTGCTACAGGCGTTGGAATATCACAGATTGTTCCCTGCAGCCATCCTGTTGACCCATCACCATAACGATCACACAGGCGGCGTCCGCCAACTGGCGGAACACTACCCCGGCATACAAATTTACGGTCCACAGGAAACCAAACCGTGTGGCGTGACACATACAGTACAGGAAGGTGACATCATTGCTGCGGCCGGCTCGGAATTTTCTATTTTTTTCGTGCCCGGGCACACCGCAGGACATATCGCGTATCATAGCCATCCATATTTGTTCTGCGGCGATACGTTATTTTCTGCTGGGTGCGGTCGCATTTTTGAAGGTACAGCACAACAAATGTTCGAATCATTGATCAAGTTGGCTGATTTACCCGATGAAACCCAAGTATGTTGTGCGCATGAGTACACATTATCCAATCTGGAGTTCGCGCACCACGTTTGGCCAGAAGATGCGGATATTCATGATTACCTACTTAAAATCAGGCAATTACATGAAAAAGGAGAATCATCTCTCCCTTCCACACTGGGGCAGGAACGAAGAATAAATATTTTTTTACGTTACCATGACATTGATTTGCAAAGAAAATTGTCCATTAACACGGACCACAAGGGTGGTTGGCATATTTTTGCGCACTTACGCGCCATGAAAGACCGATTCTGACGGTTTTTGTTGTACTGAATTGCCAATCAAAGTATCATTGTTTGTCTTTTAAGCAACTATTGACACATATATGAAGACTAAAGCGATATTTATCGCCTCAGTCGTGCTGACAGGGTGCCAGGTGCCGCCTAACGACACCTCCCAACCCAGACAGCATGCACAGAGTCTGTCTTCGGCTGGTCAAAGTGAAGCAGGAAAGTACACAGATAGTCGAGAGACCGGGACGCGGTGGCTGGATGATGAAAGCATCGCGCAACGAGATCTGTGGAACTTCATTGGCGACGAGCTGAAGATGGAGGTTCCGGAAAATATCCGGATCCGCGAGCAAAAACAGCGTTACTTAAAAAATAAGAGCTATCTCCACGATGTAACATTACGGGCAGAGCCGTACATGTACTGGATAGTCGGGCAGATTAAAGAACGTAAGATGCCGATGGAACTGGTACTGCTACCCATAGTGGAGAGCGCTTTTGACCCAAACGCCAGGTCATCATCCAACGCCGTAGGGCTTTGGCAGATTGTTCCTGGCACCGGGCGCAATTATGGGTTGAAACACACCCAATGGTATGACGGGCGTCGTGATGTTGTTGCATCCACGACCGCTGCATTGGATATGATGCAGCGCCTGAACCGCATGTTTGACGGCGACTGGTTACTGACCGTGGCTGCCTACAACGCGGGTGAAGGGCGAATCATGCAAGCGGTGAAAGCGAATAAAGCGAAAGGCCGTCCAACTAATTATTGGGCGCTGGCGTTGCCGTATGAAACGTCAACCTATGTGCCCAAAATGTTGGCGCTGAGCGATATTCTCAAACACAGCAAAAAATACGGAGTTGAACTGCCGAAACCCAATGAGAATCGTGCTCTGGCGCGAGTAGATCTGGGTCAGCAGATGGAGTTGACGCAAGCAGCTGAACTGGCGGGGTTATCTGTTACCAAGCTGAAGAGCTACAACACGGGTTACACACGTGATGTCACTGCGCCGAACGGGCCGCATTACATTATGGTACCCAAGTCTCATGTGGGACAGTTGAAAGACTCGCTGGCAGACGGTGACATTGCCGCCATCCAACCGGCTAAAGCCGTACAGCCGGTAGTGTCGACTCGCTCTGTTGGATACAAAGTTCGCTCTGGTGATACGTTATCGAGCATCGCCAAGCGAATGAATGTCCGTACGCAGGATCTGCAAAGCTGGAATCGCCTCAAGGGCAGCGCTCTGAAGGTGGGTCAAACATTGCAGGTTGCCAAAGCAACGGTACCCGTGACGGCAGGTATCGCAGCAAACAGCAACAAGTCGAACTCGATTGTTTATCAGGTTCGCAAGGGTGATTCGCTGGCAAGCATTGCCAAACGCCATGGCGTTAACATTGCTGATGTCATGCGCTGGAATACGGTCATCAAAGATGCCAACCTCCAGCCGGGCGATAGGCTGACACTTTATGTCACCAACAGACAATCACCAGACTCCTGATACCGGTAAATAATAAAAAAAACCGCCATTACGGCGGTTTTTTTTATTGTCGCAGTAGGGAATCAGGAAACATCGAACTCTACCAGCAAAGGATTGTGATCAGATGCGTTGGTGACCAGCACCGACGAATTTGCTACCCCCAACTCGCGATAAAAGACAAAATCCAGCGGCCGGCCAAATGCACGGCGCCGTTGATCGTCAGAAAAAACCACTTCGCCAAGCCCCATTCGATGGGCAAACCGATAAAGTGCGCTCACCCTGGGCTGACTCCAGGCATTAAAATCGCCCGCCATCACCACTGGTCCTTTGTGACGCTTCAGCTGTTCGCCAATAGTTTCAAGCTGTTTTGTATAGGCCTCAACACCCAGGCTGAAGTTGACAGCATGGATATTAATGACCATCAATAAACGCCCATCGCTCAGTGAATAAACCGTGATCAACGCTGATTTGGCCAGCCGAATCAACGGTTCTCTCTCACGCAACGGAAAGCAATACATAGGCTGCGCAGATGATAACGTCATCACACCAGAAGGATGAGAAGGAAGAACAAAAGCAGGTACCTGCTCGGCGGAAAGATAATGCGTAGTGGCAAAACGAATCAGTTCAGGACTTGATTGCGCTTCCTGCAACAGCATCAGTTGGGTGTTCTCGCCAAAATTTTTCAGGACCGAGAGCCAATTCGTACGCTGTTGCTTAAAAATATTCCACACCATAACCCGCAACCGATCCTCCGTTGGCATCAGAGGCCCCGAAGATGCGGGCTGCTGTTTTAAATAATGCATTGCTGCAGGCTGAAAGATACGTTCAACAGGCTGCCCGGCAACGTACCTCATGGCATAGGTTTTCTTACGCACATTGCTCCTGCTTATAACCGGTGAACTGTTAATCGTTATAGGGTTTTTGTCTTCGAGTTTCAATGGGTATAACTCGTCAGATGAAAAATTCGGTATCGCGGATGATAGTATGTAATGCAGCAGATGATGGCTTTAAAAAGATCGATTACGTAGTAAAAACGATCGCCAATCAGAGGATGGGTTAAAAATAATAGCAAAAAGCCCCGAGCTTATGCTCAGGGCTTTTATATGTTGGCGGTGCGGACGGGACTCGAACCCGCGACCCCCGGCGTGACAGGCCGGTATTCTAACCGACTGAACTACCGCACCACCGATTCTGTACGTTATCAGAGGAGTCAATCCGATAACCGGTGTCTTATTACACCCTAATTTGATGCCTGGCAGTTCCCTACTCTCGCATGGGGAGACCCCACACTACCATCGGCGCTACGGCGTTTCACTTCTGAGTTCGGCATGGGGTCAGGTGGGACCACCGCGCTGTCGCCGCCAGGCAAATTCTTTTCATCCCCGCCGTCACACTACCGTGCAACCACAGGAACCAATCCATCGAACAAGCCAAATACCGTCGTCTCTCTCACCAAAACACCTTCGGTGTTGTAAGGTTAAGCCTCTCGGGTCATTAGTACTGGTTAGCTCAACGTATCGCTACGCTTACA